>JALRIK010000040.1 GCA_023255435.1 Marivivens sp. | reverse complement strand
GGTTACTTCAGCAGCAGCGGCGCCAGCGAAAGCGACCGAAGCGGCAGTAGCGAGAAGGATGCTTTTCATGGTTTTTCCCTCGTGTTTGCATTCCCAAGAATGCCAGTTGAACCAGCATTGAGTGTGTCTTTGCGCCTAAACCTTCTTTCACTCAAGCAAATTGCCCACTGTTTTTTCGACTGTGCTGGATATGTGTCACGAAGGTCACACAACATTTTCCCCCATTTGCGTGACTTAGCTTTGATCACGAGCTATCTGCGTCTTGTTGTTCGACCAATAAACAAAGGTATTCTGATGGGACTGGCGGAGATTAAAGAACGTATCAAACAGGCTGAGATAGAAAACGGTCGTGATGCGGGGTCTGTCACGCTTATTGCGGTTTCCAAGGTTCAGCCCAATGAACGCGTCGAGTCTGTCTTGAACGAAGGGCACCGAGTCTTTGGGGAAAACCGCGTTCAAGAGGCGGCGGGCAAATGGCCCGACTTTCGCTCGCGCTTCGAGGGAATCGAGCTTCACATCATCGGGCCGCTGCAAACAAACAAAGTCCGCCAAGCCATGCAGCTTGCCGAGGTTATCCATTCGGTCGACCGACCCAAACTTGCCGAGGCGATTGCGCGGATCGCGCAGGAGATCGGATCATGCCCTGATCTTTTTGTTCAAGTGAACACCGGTCTTGAAGAGCAAAAGGCGGGGATTGCTCCGCGCGAAGTGGATGGATTTGTAAAAGAGTGCCGCGCTCTGGATCTTCCTGTGCGGGGGCTGATGTGCATCCCGCCTGTGGATGAAGAGGCGTCGATGCACTTTGCTCTCTTGGCCAAGATTGCCGAGCGTAACGGGCTGAAGGGGCTTTCCATGGGGATGAGCGACGATTTTGAAAAGGCGATCAGCTTTGGCGCCACGCATGTCCGCGTCGGGTCTGCGATCTTTGGGGCGCGGACTTATTCTTAACGAATGATGAGTCGGCTTTCGGGACGTAAGGCTTTTGCTATTGCGAGAAGATCACGGCGCCTGAGGCCGATACATCCCGCAGTCGGGTAGGTCGGTCTCCGCCATTGATGGATGAAAATCGCGGAGCCTTTGCCTTTTTCGGCATTCGGCCAGTTCCAATCTGTTACCAGAATCAGATCATACATCGGGTCGGAACGGCGAAGCCTTTCGTGACTGTGGCCATAGGGCGCGCGCACCATATGGTTATAGTCGGAATGGTTCGGATCGTCCGACCATAGGTCGCCGATATGGATCGGCAAGGCCCAATCCGTCGGGCGAGCGATCCTGTCGGGGCGATAGAGCAAGCCTACGATATTATGCACACCGCGCGGAGTTGCGCCGTCCCCTTCGCGTTTCTCGTCGGTGATCCCGCCGCGTCCTACCGTGCAAGGATAGTAGCGCCCCTGAAACAGAAGACCGCGCGGTGTCACGACAAGATCATTCGCGTGCGCACTCATAGAAGATGTCCGCTCTTTTTCGCCTTGGTCGCCAGATAGTGGTGGTTGTGTCTGTTCTCGCCGACCTTGAGGGGGACCCGCTCGGTGACCTTGATGCCGCATTCTTCCATGCGCGCGACCTTGGCAGGGTTGTTGGTCAGAAGCCGAACCGACGAGAACCCCATGCGGCGGAGAATTTCTGCCCCGATCCGAAAATCGCGTTCGTCATCCTCGAACCCGAGGCGATGGTTCGCTTCGACAGTATCAAAGCCTTGTTCCTGGAGAGAATAGGCGCGCATTTTATTGGCAAGACCGATGCCGCGACCCTCTTGGTTCAGATAGAGTAATACGCCGTTGCCCTCTTGTCCCATTTGGGCGAGAGCGCCGCGCAACTGGGGGCCGCAGTCGCACTTGAGGCTTCCCAAAAGGTCGCCCGTGAAGCATGCGGAATGAAGTCGCGACAGAACGGGTTCGTCGCGGTTGGGCCTGCCGATTTCGATCGCATAATGTTCCTCGGCGCCGTCATCGGGTCGGAAGATATGAAGGCGTCCTGCCTCGGAGACTTCCAAGGGGAGACGCGCCGCGATGATTGGTTCCATCGGCGAAAGCCGTTCGCTGTCGATTGCGCCCGCACTCAGGAGCGTTAGGTCGTTGTTCTGGGCAAAGGCCTTGGGATCGCTTAGGGGCAGGACAAGAGCCGAGGGCAAAAGGCGTGCTGCCTTTGCGATGTGGATCGCGGCGCGATGCAGGGTGCAGTTTCCGCCGCGTTCCGCCTTGAGCGGGCCTTTGAGTGGATTGCGAAGATCGTCTGACGGATCGGCGATACCGCGCACCCACGCAAGCGACACGTCAGGTGGCAGTTTGATTCGGGCAAGGTCGCCATCATAGGCGGCAACTTTGAGCGTTTCGGCGCGCCAGTTCGTGACCACGAGATCCGCGCTCCCGAGCGAGCGAAGGTCGGCCAGTCGGGCGGCATCAAGCGTTTCTGCCGCAAAAACGAGTGCACCCTCGGCGAAAACGATCGGCACTCCCATACGGAGATCGGCGCGGGCTCGCGCAAGCTTCTCGGTAAGATCGGGGCCGAAACTCATTGGAACATTCCTTTGCTTGTTCCGCTGACATAATCCTTTGGCGGCGGAATTGAAATATTTAGCGCCAATTCGACACGACGACGTGAGGCGAGTGACGGAAATATTGCTCTTTGGCGTATCAATACACATCTGCTCCCGTAAGTGTGAAGGAGGCTGAAATGGCTCAACAGAAACGAATTCTCTTGGTGGATGACGACGACGACCTGCGCGAAGCGCTCGGCGAGCAGCTTGTCATGACCGATGATTTTGACGTTTTCGAAGCAAGTTCAGGAGCGGATGCTCTCGCGCGTATCAAAGAAGGCCACTACGATCTTGTTATTCTGGACGTGGGGCTTCCCGATACGGACGGTCGCGAGCTTTGCCGCGTCATGCGCAAGCAGGGCGTGAAATGTCCGATTTTGATGCTGACGGGTCACGACACCGACAGCGATACGATCCTCGGACTTGATGCTGGCGCGAACGACTATGTGACCAAGCCCTTCAAGTTCCCCGTGCTGCTTGCCCGCTTGCGCGCTCAGCTTCGGACACATGAACAGTCCGAAGACGCCGTATTCCAGCTTGGGCCCTATACGTTTATGCCAGCGCAGAAAATGTTGATCACGGAAGACGACAAAAAAGTCCGTCTGACCGAGAAAGAAACCAACATTCTCAAGTTCCTCTATCGCTCGAGCGAAGGCGTGGTCGCGCGGGATGTGCTCCTGCACGAGGTCTGGGGCTATAACGCGGGCGTCACCACCCATACGCTTGAAACCCATATCTATCGTTTGCGCCAGAAGATCGAACCCGACCCCTCGAACGCACGTCTGCTTGTGACCGAAGCAGGCGGATATCGTCTGGTTGCTTGATCTATCTCAAATTCTGCGACGAAAAACCGTTGTAGATTTGACAACAGTCCCCCGATGGTTGGGTTAATCCATCTCCTCCCTGTTGGACTTGCCCGGCCGTTTTCGGTCGGGCATTTTTTTACGGCTTTGGTTTGCGTTGTGCTCTGTGAACGGGCATGTAGTCGCAAAGCGAAATCGGAGGCTCGAATGGCATTTACCCTTGCAACATGGAACATCAATTCGGTTCGTCTTCGCGAAGCCTTGGTGACGCGGTTGATGACCGAAGATGCCCCCGACGTTCTATGTTTGCAGGAATGCAAATCGCCCGTGGACAAGATTCCATTCGAGGCATTTCAGGCACTCGGCTACACGCACATGGTTGCGCGGGGGCAAAAGGGCTATAACGGTGTCGCGATCTTTTCCAAAATACCGATGGTCGAGGCAGGTGCCGAAGATTTTGCCGCGCTCGGACATGCGCGCCACATCGCGGGGCGTCTGGAAAACGGGGTGACGGTCCATAATTTCTATGTGCCCGCAGGCGGCGACATCGCGGATCGCGAGGCCAATGAAAAATTCGGTCAGAAACTCGATTTTCTGGCCGAAATGCGCGACTATTTCCGAGGTGCCAAGACGGAAAAGTCGATCCTTGTCGGTGATCTGAACATTGCCCCGCGCGAGGACGATGTTTGGGACCACAAGAAGCTTTTGAAAGTCGTGAGCCATACGCCCATCGAGGTCAAGAAACTGGCCGAAGTTCAGGAGTCGGCGGCTTGGGTCGATATCACCCGTCAGGACATGCCCGAAGGTCGGGTCTATAGCTGGTGGTCCTATCGTTCGGCGGATTGGGACGCGGCCGACAAAGGGCGGCGTCTCGATCACGTTTGGGCGACGCCCGACATTTCGAATGCCGCGCATTCGAGCCGCATCCGTCGCGAGACGCGTGGCTGGGAAGGTCCCAGTGATCACGCGCCTGTTTTCGCGACCTTTGATCTTTGATCAGAGGCTCCGCACGGCCTCGGCGATCGCTTTTCCCAGAGCCTGATGGGCGTCTGCGGTAAAGTGGACGCCATCCTGCGCGCTGGTTTCGATCACGCTGCCTGCATCGAAAAAGCCAATGCCCCAGTGCTCGGCAAGGTTCTTGTAATGCGGGGCAAGTGCGGCCGACTTTTCATCGGCGCGATAAAAGACGTCTTTGATCGGGCCTTGGACCTTGACGGTGGGCGGGCAGATCAAAAGGGTTTTGAAGCCGCCGTGGCGGTCCTGCATTTCTTGCGATTGGGAAATGCCCAACAGAGCTGCGATTCCTGCGGTGATGCGCTCGGGGTCGGTGCCGAACATCATTTTCGAGTCGTTGGTCCCGAGCATGATGGTCAAAACGTCGATTGGCCCGTGCGAGTTCAAAGCGATCTTGAGGCCGAGGCGCCCGTCCATGTGGCTTCCTATCAAGGGATCATCGAACATGGTCGTGCGACCGGGGAGCCCCTCTTCCACCAGAACCCAATCGGGCCCTAGCTCTCCGTGCACCACGGTGGGCCAGCGGACACCTGCAGGAAAGCGCCGCGCTTCGCCGCGGACTTCGATAGGGGGGGTGCCGTGCGTGTTGCTGTCGCCAAAGGTCAAAATCGTGTGCATGTCTCAAATCTCGGAGTTGTGCTTTGTCTCCACCATGAGAGGATTGTTGCGGCTGCACAAGAGGGCCTCCCTTGCTCTGCGCGTGCGGGCGTCACATATAGGGGCAAACAGATAAAGGAGAGCGCTATGCTTGAGCTTGGCGGATCGAAGGCACCGGAGGCCGATCTTATCAAAGAGGGGTCGGACGCGACCTTCATGCAAGATGTCGTCGAAGCATCGAAAACCACGCCTGTGATCGTCGATTTCTGGGCGCCTTGGTGTGGACCCTGTAAGACTTTGGGACCTGCTCTTGAAGCGGCAGTGACCAAAGCGCGCGGCGCGGTCAAAATGGTCAAGATCGATGTCGACCAGAACCAGGTCTATGCAGGGCAGCTTCAGGTTCAGTCCATCCCGACAGTCTATGCTTTTTACAAAGGGCAGCCTGTCGACGGTTTTCAGGGCGCTGTGCCTCCGAGTCAGATCGAAGCTTTTGTCGCCAAGCTTGCTAAGATGGCCGGCGGGAGCGTCGACGGTGGTCTGTCCGAGGCGGTAGAAGTGGCCGAGCAGATGATCGAGGACGGTCAAGCACAGGATGCGGCCGATACCTTCGTTGCGATCCTTCAGGAAGATGGCGCGAATGTCGCCGCCTATGCAGGTCTGATCCGTGCGCATTTGGCATTGGGCGATATCGACCGAGCCGAAGCCATCTTGAATGCCGCCCCCAAAGAGTTCGACGGTGCTGCCGAGCTTGACGCGGCCCGTGCTCAAGTGACCTTGGCGCGTCAGTCCCAGAACGCAGGTCCGATTGCGGAGTTGAAGGCGGCGGTCGATGCCGACCCGTCGAACCTTCAGGCGCGTTTCGATTATGCCGTTGCTCTTCATGCAGCCGGCCAAACCGAAGATGCGGTGAACGAGCTTTTGGAGATTTTCCGCAAGGATAAGGAATGGAATGACGGTGCGGCCAAGACGCAGCTTTTCCAGATTTTCGACGCTCTCAAACCGAATGACCCGATTGTTCTGAATGGTCGTCGTAAATTGTCCTCGATGATATTTGCCTAAAGTCGGAGCGAGGCTAGATCAATGCGCATGTTCAACGCATCTGATTTACCACAAACCATTCCCGTTTTTCCTTTGCCCGGAGCGCTTTTGCTGCCTCGGGCAAGGATGCCGCTCCACATCTTCGAGCCTCGGTATCTTGCGATGATCGAGGACGCGATGAAGACGCCCGAGAGACTGATCGGTATGATCCAACCGAATGGCTCGAGGGGGCTTCATCTCATTGGTTGTGCTGGGCGGCTGACGGGTTTTTCCGAGACCGAGGACGGGCGCTATATGATCACTTTGACAGGCGTTTCGAGGTTTCGCACACTCTCAGAGGTCGATGGATTTGCGCCGTATCGCCGGTTCAATGTGAATTGGAGCGGCTTCGAGCGGGACTTGGGCAAAACCGAGAGTGACTTTGATCTTGATCGCGCTGCGCTGCTCGATCTTCTCTCGCGCTATTTTATTGATCAGGGGCTTTCCACCGATTGGGATGCAATGAAGGACGCCGAAGACGAGCTTTTGATCAACTCGCTTTCAATGCTGTGTCCTTTCCCGCCCGAAGACAAACAGGCATTGCTTGAAGCGCCGACCTTGGCGTATCGACGTGAAACGCTTGTGACTTTGATCGAATTTGCCCTTCGGGGCGGCAACGACGAGATGCTTCAATGACCGAAACACCATTTGATCCGAAAATGCTTGAAGCTTTGGTCTGTCCGCATAGCCATACGCGGCTCCGCTATGATGCCGAAAAGCAGGAGTTGGTGTCGGAGGCGGCAAAGCTCGCCTATCCGATCCGCAATGGCATTCCAATTATGCTCGTTGACGAGGCTCGCGCGATTTAACCGCGCATCAACTTGGGAAGATCGCCCGTAAGGCCCGCCGCCTCGCGGATGAAGTTGCGGCGGAGAGCAGGGGCCGCATTGATAAGCCCCATCCCGATGCCGCGGACTGCGCGCAAGAGCGGATTGTCGTTTGAAAACAGCTTGTTGAAGGTATCTGTCGCGACAGCCAGCGATGCGGTGTCGAAGCGGCGCCACTGTTGATATCGGCCCAGAACGATGGCGTTGCCATAGTCTTCGCCGTGTTGTTTGGCTTCGCCCAGAACCTCTGCAAGAGCGGCGATATCGCGTAGCCCTGCATTCAAGCCTTGGCCCGCGATGGGGTGCATGCCATGCGCTGCATCCCCGACAAGTGCAATGCGCTGGCCGATGAAGCTGTTGGCGAGGGTAAGGTTCAGCGGGTAGGCGAACCGCGCCCCTGCAAGTTTGATGTCGCCAAGGAATGACCCGAACGCAGGCTTGAGGGTGTTCAGGAACTCCGCGTCGGTCATCTTCATACAGGCGGCCGCGCGGGCGTCGGTTTCACTCCACACAATCGAGCAACGGTTGCCCTTGAGCGGAAGGATGGCCAGAGGGCCGTTCGGCATGAAGAATTGATGCGCGATTCCGTTGTGGGGTTTTTCATGTTCAACGGCGCAGACGATCCCCGTTTGCCCGTAACCCCATCCTGTGCGGCGAATGCCTGCGCGCTCAGCCGTGCCTGATGCGCGTCCATCACAGCCGACGAGGAGTTTGGCCGTCAGCGTTTTTCCCGAAGCCAGCGCTACGCGAACACCATGTGCGTCGGTGTATTGAGCGACGACCGTTTCCTGCGGGTATTGGGTGATATGCTTATCGGTTTCGAGTGCGTCGAGAAAAGCGCGGCGCAAGTGGCGATCTTCGAGCATATAGCCCATCGGACCTTCTTCGATTTCGGCATGATCGAAGTGCAGCATCCAAGGAGAGGCTCCTTCACCTGCGCGGCCATCCGTGACTTTGATCTCGAGCATAGGTTGGGCGAGCTCTGCAACACTTTGCCAAATGCCGATTGCCTTAAGCAGCCGCTGCGAAGCAAGGGCGAGCGCATATGCCCGCCCGTCAAAGTCGGGGTCCTTGCGGGTGTCGATCGGCAGGGCGTCGATCACGCCGACTCGGAACCCCGATTTCGCAAGAGCCAAAGCCAGAGCAGGGCCGTTCAGGCCGCCGCCAACGATGAGAATGTCCTGATCATGGGTCATGATGTGAACTATGGTATGTTGGGCGGGATTGTCCATGCGATCCTTGGCCGCTACCTTGAACTTCGGCACATATTTTTGGAGACGGTCATGCAAGAATGGCTTTGGGCTTCTGCGGCGGAACTGGGGCGCGGAATCGAACGCGGTGAAATTGATCCGGTCGATCTTACCGAAGCCTATCTTAGCGCCATCGATGCGCATCCGTTCCGCGACCGCATCTACGCGCGTGTGACAGCGGATCGCGCCCGTGCCGAGGCCAAGGCAGCCTCTACCCGGGCCAAGATCGGGCAACGGCGTTCTCTGCTCGACGGGGTGCCGATTTCCTGGAAGGACCTTTTCGATACCAATGGGATAGCCACCGAGGCGGGCACGCGGTTGCTGGAAGGGCGGGTTCCGTCGCAAGATGCGCTCGTGCTTCGACGCGCGACCGAAGCGGGGCTTGTTTGCCTTGGCAAGACGCATATGACCGAGATCGCTTTTTCGGGACTTGGTCTGAACCCGATGACCGCGACGCCGCCTTGTAAAAACTATCCCGAATGTGTTCCCGGAGGATCGTCTTCTGGGGCTGCTGCATCCGTGGCCTTCGGGCTTGCGGCGGCGGCAATCGGGTCTGACACGGGTGGCTCTGTTCGGGTGCCATCGGCTTGGAACGACCTTGTGGGGCTTAAAACCACGCACGGGCGACTCAGCCTTGAAGGCGTGGTTCCGCTTTGCAAAACCTTTGATACCGTTGGGCCGCTGTGCCGAACGGTCGAAGACTCGGCGCTTTTGCTGGCGGTGCTCGAGGGGCGCAAGCCCGTCGACCTTGCTGGAGTATCGCTTCGGGGCACCCGTTTGCTGATCCTTGATACGATTGCGATGGAGGATCTGCGCGATGCGCCCAAGGCGGCCTTTTACAGCGCGCGCGACCGTTTGAACGCTGCTGGAGCCGAGATCGTTCACGGTCACTTCGAGCCGCTGCGACGCGCCTTTGAATTGGCGGGGATGTTGTTCACTGCTGATGCCTATGCCTATTGGCGAGATACGATCGAGGCCGATCCGTCGAAAATGTATCACCAGATCCTGACGCGCATCCGTCCGGGGGGGGCGTTTACGGCGGTGGATTACATCGCGGGTTGGGCCGAGTTGAATGACATCCGTGCGGCCTATGCGGAATTTGCTTCGGGATATGATGCAGTGATCGTTCCGACCGTTCCCTCGCTTCCTCCGAATATCGCGCGTCTTGAAAACGAGCCTGACTATTTTGTGCAGGAAAACTTGCTAGCTCTTCGCAATACACGGATCGGCAATCTGATGGGGCTTTGTGGTCTGACGATCCCGACGGGGGTTCCCTCGACGGGTCTCTTGCTCAATGGAGCGCCGAATTCCGAGGAGAAATTGCTCCGACTTGGAACTGCGGTCGAAGCGGCTCTGGCCTAGCGGCTGGGCCAAAATGCCACAATAAGGTTCGCGTAGCTCCCTGAAAGGGTTCCTTTTTCTGGACAGAAGAAGGGAGCTGTTGCTATCCTGCACGAAAGCGAGGCGCAAATGATCTCGCAACCTTGAGGCAGTTATGAATTTTCCCGAGCGGTTCTCGAACCTTCCGGCTTATGCGTTTCCGCGCCTGCGGGAGCTTTTGGATTCCCACAAACCAGGTGGGGAGCCTGTCGCCATGACCATTGGCGAGCCGCAACATGCATATCCCGAATGGGTGGCCGAGACGCTTGCTGCGCATGTTCATGAATTCGCGAAATACCCTCCGAATGATGGATCTCCCGAGCTGCTCGCTGCGATTTCTGACTGGATCAAAGGGCGCTATGGGGTTGCGGTCGGCCAAGACCAGATCATGGCGCTGAATGGCACCCGTGAGGGTCTCTATAACGCAGCGATGGCGCTTTGCCCTGAGGTAAAGAACGGGCAAAAGCCTGTAATCCTGACGCCGAACCCGTTTTATCAAGTATATGCAATCGCTGCGATTTCAGTGAATGCCGAGCCTGTGTTCGTGCCAGCGACCTCGCAGACGGGACATCTTCCCGATTATGCTTCGCTTCCTGAAGACATCCTAAACCGCACGGCGATCGCCTATATTTGCTCGCCGGCCAATCCTCAGGGTGCGGTGGCAAGCGAAGCCTATTGGGAAGAGCTTATCGGGCTTGCGGAAAAGTATGATTTCCGCATTTTCGCCGACGAGTGCTATTCCGAGATTTATCGCGACGAGGCCCCTGTCGGTGCTTTGCAGGTCGCAGCGCGGATGGGAGCCGATCCCGAGCGTGTGACGATTTTCCATTCACTGTCGAAGCGCTCCAACCTTCCGGGGTTGCGGTCGGGTTTCGTTGCGGGCGGGCCGAAATCGATCCACCGCGTGCGCCAACTGCGCGCTTATGCGGGTGCGCCGCTTCCTCTCCCGATCCAGCGCGTGTCTGCGCGTGTATGGGCGGATGAAGCTCATGTGATCGAGAGCCGCGCACTTTATCAGCAGAAATTCAAAGCCGCCGATCAGATTTTTGAACACGTCAAAGGCTATGAGCCGCCGCAAGCAGGCTTTTTCCTCTGGCTTCCCGTCAAGGATGGCGAAGAGGCAGCTCTCAAGCTGTGGACCGAGACGGGCATTCGTGTGCTTCCCGGTTCCTATCTGAGCCGCGATGTGAACGGGGAAAACCCCGGCAAAGGATTTATCAGGGTCGCCATGGTGGCCCCAACACAAGAAATGCAGCACGGGCTGATCAAGCTGCGTGACTGTTTGTACGATTGAGGTGAGACATGGCATCCTATTCGACCCGACAGCGTGATCCGCTACTCGACAGCACGATGCAGGCAGCGATCGAGAAGCGAGGTAAAGAGCTTCTCGGAATCGGGCTTGTCGTCCTTGGCGTCATGGCCGCGATGATGCTCATGTCCTATTCGCCTGAAGATCCAAACTGGATGCTTTCGACAGATGCGCCGGTGCAGAACTGGCTTGGTCGTTTCGGAGCGTCGATCGCGGCGCCTTTGATCATGATTGTAGGGCATGCCGCTTGGGGTTTGCCGATTGTTCTTGCGACTTGGGGCATCCGACTTGCGCTTCACCGCGGCGAGGAACGCGCCTTTGGTCGGGCCATCTTTTCGCCGATATTTATTGCTTTGGCCTCCGTCTATTGTGCCACCCTTGCGGCAGGTTCGACTTGGGCGCACAGCTTTGGTCTTGGCGGTCTTTTTGGGGATACGATCCTCAGCATCATTCTGACGGCTGTTCCGCTTCCTGCCGCTTTCGGCGTCAAACTTATGTCGCTTCTTATGGGGATCATCACGCTTGTGGCGGGGTCGTTTGTCCTTGGCTTTACGCGGCCCGAGTTGCGCATCGGCTGGCGCTTTCTCCTCGTCGGCGTGATCATGCTTTATGCCACCCTTCTCAAACTCTTGGGCCGTAGTGCAGAAGCTTCTTTGCGTGCCGCGCAGGGCGTCCACGCCAAGGTCCAGGACCGCCGCGAAGAAGCCCGCGCAGAGCGGTTTGCAGCACGCGATCCCTATTCGGTTGTCGATGAAGACGAACGGTTGCGCGTGGCGAATGTTGTTCGGGCAAACCCCGCGATGCCGACGCATCAAGAACCCCGTTTGACGCGGGCCGCGCAGGCTCCGAAGTTGATGGGGGCATCGCCCCTCGCCGCTCTTCTCCGCGAGACCGAAGTGCAGCAAAGCACAGGTGGCATCCGAGGTTTGTTCCCGAATGTGCTGCGACGTGGCACCGAGCCGATGCCCGCGCCAGAGCTAGTTGAAAATGCACCTGTCGATTACGGCGATATTCCCGTCCAGAGCGGTGACCGTATCAAGAGCAAGATTTCCGACGCCATTCGCGCGCGCATGGTGCAGTCTCAGCCCGAGCCCGAGCAGGCTGCGCCGACGGGTTTTCGTATCGAGCCGACCCTGACCAAAGGCCGTGGACCCCGTCCGCTTGTGCTCAATCGCGCACCCGAAGCCGAGCAATTTGCGCCCGCACCAATGGCCGAATGGCACGAGGAAGAAGAAGCCAATATTCTTGAGGACCGCTACGAGGAATTTCCTTCCTACGAGGACGAGCCGATGGCCTATGCGCCTGAAGAGTTTGTCGAGGAAGAGCCCGAGGCCTACATGGAACCCGTGATGGCGCCGCGCGTTTCTGTTCCGACGCCTGAACCGCGCCGCGTTGTCCAGCACACGCTCAAGCGATCGGTTGCTCCCTCAAAGCAGGCCAAGGCCGAAGCCCAGCCTAAGCTTGCCTTTGATGAAACCTATGCCGACTACGAGCATCCGCCGCTGAACCTTTTGATGAACCCCGCCGAGATCGAGCGTCATCATCTCTCGGACGAGGCGCTCGAAGAAAACGCGCGTATGCTTGAAAGCGTGCTCGATGACTACGGCGTCAAAGGCGAGATTGTTTCGGTGCGTCCGGGTCCTGTTGTCACGATGTATGAACTCGAGCCCGCGCCGGGTCTCAAGGCCAGCCGCGTGATCGGTCTTGCCGATGATATCGCGCGTTCGATGTCTGCGCTCTCTGCACGTGTATCCACTGTGCCCGGTCGTTCGGTCATCGGGATCGAACTTCCGAACGAGAACCGTGAAAAAGTGGTCCTTCGCGAAATCCTTGCCGCGCGCGATTTCGGCGACAGCAACATGCGTCTTCCCCTTGCATTGGGCAAAGACATCGGCGGTGATCCAATTGTGGCGAACCTTGCCAAGATGCCTCACCTGCTTATTGCAGGGACAACGGGTTCAGGGAAATCGGTGGCGATCAACACGATGATCCTGTCGCTGCTCTACAAGCTGACTCCCGCGGAATGCCGCCTGATCATGATCGACCCCAAGATGCTCGAACTTTCCGTCTATGACGGAATCCCGCACCTTCTTAGCCCTGTTGTGACCGACCCGAAAAAGGCTGTGGTCGCTCTCAAGTGGGTCGTAGGCGAAATGGAAGAACGCTATCGCCGCATGTCCAAGATGGGCGTGCGCAACATCGAAGGCTTCAACGGCCGCGTTCGCGATGCTTTGTCCCGCAACGAGATGTTCGAGCGCACAGTCCAGACCGGCTTTGACGAAGAGACGGGCGATCCAATTTTCGAGACCGAAGAATTCGCTCCAGAAGCGATGCCCTATATCGTCGTGATCGTCGACGAAATGGCCGATCTCATGATGGTTGCGGGCAAAGAGATCGAAGCCTGCATCCAGCGTCTTGCCCAGATGGCGCGTGCGTCGGGTATCCACCTTATCATGGCAACGCAGCGTCCTTCGGTGGATGTGATCACTGGCACGATCAAGGCGAACTTCCCGACGCGTATCTCGTTCCAAGTGACGTCCAAGATTGACAGCCGAACAATTCTTGGTGAGCAGGGTGCTGAACAGCTCCTTGGGATGGGCGACATGCTCTATATGGCGGGCGGCGCCAAGATCACCCGCGTTCACGGCCCCTTTGTTTCCGACGAAGAGGTTGAAGAGATTGTGCAATTCCTCAAATCCTTTGGCCCGCCCGAATACATGTCGGGTGTCGTTGACGGGCCCGACGAGGACAAAGAAGCGAACATCGATCTTGTTCTCGGGCTTGGCGGAAATACCGATGGCGAGGATGCCTTGTACGATCAGGCAGTTGCAATCGTGATCAAAGACCGTAAATGCTCGACCTCGTACATTCAGAGAAAACTTGCGATCGGCTATAACAAAGCGGCTCGTTTGGTCGAACAAATGGAAGATGAGGGCGTGGTCAGCGCGGCAAACCACGTCGGCAAGCGGGAAATCCTTGTGCCTGAACAGCACTAAAGGACTGGGCGCCCGCTTTATAAGGTGGGCGTTTCGCCCGGATAGGTAAGGCGAATTGGCGACTACGGTCAATGATTACACAGGCATTCTCTACTACTCTGAACGCCTGAGTTATTCGGATTATCAATATTGGCGTTGGAACGGGCAGCAAGCGCTCCAAACGCCTGTGGTCGTCTCTTATGCCTTTCTTGAAGGCGCCGATCTGCCTTCTCTGGGTGATGTCTATTATCCGTCAAGTAGCGTCCGTAGTTTCAACGCTATTCAGCGCGAACAATTCCGCAAAGCAGCGCAAGTCTATGAGAAAAACGCCGGTGTTGTTTTTGCCGAAGTAGCAAGCTCCACCGTGGCGATGGTCAATATCTATGGGGTCTCGGGATCGGGGCTTGGCGGATGGGCCAACGTTGCCCGCTCTTTTTCGACGTCGACGTCTTCGGGTGAATATGTGATCGACACGGGGGCAGGTGGCAATCTTACCTCGAACGATTGGTTCGAGATATTGCTTCATGAACTTGGCCATTCGCTCGGACTTCAGCACCCGTTCGAAGGCGATCTTGTTCTTGATTCAACACTCGATTGGACCGCCCTTACTTTGATGTCCTATAACAATTCACCGGGTGCGAACACGACGCTCGGGTATTTGGACAAAGAGGCGATCCAGTTCCTTTATGGCGCTTCGATCGATACCACTGGATGGGAATTCGAGGACACATCTCAAGGTGTGCGCATCAAGGGCGGTCCGAATGCGGATATCATCTATGGTCCTCTCGGAAAAAGCGTGATCCTCGGCCGTGGTGGGGACGATACGATCTATGGCCGCGAGCAGAAGGACTACCTCCACGGCAAAAGCGGTAATGATGACATTTACGGTGCGCTTGGAAACGACCAGCTTCGTGGCGGGGTCGGTGCGGACACGCTCACGGGCGGGGCGGGTGACGACCTCATTTTGGGCGGCAACGGCAATGATCTATTGATCGGTGAAGAGGGCAACGACCGTCTTATCGGCAAGAAGGGTAATGACACCCTGCGCGGAGGCGCAGGTAATGATACGCTCTTTGGCAGTATGGGGAACGACACCCTGAGCGGTGGCTCGGGCAATGACACGCTCTACGGCGGTGAGGGCAGTGATATCCTGAATGGTGATGCAGGCAGCGACACCTTTGTGTTCCGGAGCTTTGATGCAGGCGGATCAGACAAAATCCGTGATTTCGAACTTGGTCTCGATATCCTGACAATCGACCATCCGACCTGGAGCCTTGCCAACGCAACCCTTTCCGATACGGGCAGCTCGGTGGTGTTCACCTTTGATGGTGGCGGTGCCAATGGTTTTGTGCTTGAGCTTCTTAATATCACCGAGGCCCAAGCCCGTGCCGAATGGTCTCTTTGACCAGCGGCTATTCGCTAGCCACGCTGATGTTATTGTCTAGCACTTGGCATTCCGCGCAATTTTCCCCATGTGGATACCAAGTCACCTGAGGCGAAAACATATGAACACCCTTCGACGCATTCTTGTCCTTGCCCCTTTTGCTCTCGCATTTTTGGGCGGTTATACGGCACAGGCCCAGCAACTTTCGCTGGAAGAGATATCTTCGTACCTCAACGGCCTGCAAACGGCACAGGCCGAGTTCACACAAGTGAATGCAGACGGCACCATTTCCACGGGGTCCATCACGATCAAGCGTCCGGGTCGTATCCGTTTCGATTATAATGCACCAGATAATTCCTTGGTGCTTGCCGGTGGCGGCCAGCTCTCCATCTTTGATCCGCGATCCAATAGCAATCCCGAGCAATATCCGCTCAACCGCACCCCGCTATCGATCATTCTGGATCGGAATGTGAACCTCTCGCGCGAGCAGATGGTCGTCGGACATCGCTCTGGTGGTGCGACCACAACGATTACCGCTCAGGACCCAGAGCATCCCGAATATGGCAATATCCAGCTCGTGTTTACGGCAAACCCTGTCGAGCTTCGCCAGTGGATCATTACCGACAACACGGGCTCTCAGACCACGATGATCCTCGGGGACCTGACCAAAGGGGGGTCCTATTCCGAAAACCTCTTTAGTGCGGTCGTTGCCGCTGAAAAATGGCCTTTGAAATAAAAAAGCCCCGCACCAGCGGGGCTTTTTCTAGAACCGTGCAGCGCGACAGTTCGCGAGCTGGCTTGCGTAGAGATAGGATCTCCCCTCAACCTCGTTCGCGATACGCACAAGCCATGATTTGGATTTATAGGTTCCACGCAGGTAGCCCGTTCTACCTTCGTGATAGGCAAGATACTGGTTGCGGGTGTCGTTGATCGGAATTCCGGTTTCTTCGACGGTTTGGCTCATATACCAGCCCATAAAGTCGGTCGCATCGTTGATGTCGTCACGGCGCGCGCCAAATCCACCGCCACCGCGCTGATACTCTTCCCATGTGCCGTCAAGCGCTTGGGCATAGCCGAAGGCCGAGGATTGCCGCCCCAAGGGAATGATCCCCAATGCGTATTGGTGCGGTGTGCGGTTGTTCGAAATGAATTTACTTTCTTGGTAAATCATCGCCATCAACACGGCAGGTTCGACGCCATACTTGCGCTTGGCGTTCTTGAAAGCCCGCACATATTGGGGACGCTCGGTGATGATTGAACACGCGTTATCAAGGTCGCGTGGAGCAGAGCCTTTGCGCTCGCCGCAGCTACCCAAAACAACAAGTACCATCACGAGCGCGAGGAATTTTCTGCTCATCTGCCTCTCGCTTTTCATTTATATTTTTTCCGATTTTAGCCGATTTTTACCGTCATGCAAACGGCGGTCTTCGGACCTTGCGATCACATTTGTATTGAAACTCCTAAAGGACAGGCTGGTTTCGGCTTAGGTGGACTGTCAAAGTCGAGTCCACAGACTGTTTCCAATAGAATCGGCTCCTGACGTGGACAGTGAACTGGCCAAGGGTTACTAAGGCTTCGGGGGTTTTCTTTTATGCTCAAGACGCGCGCAAAATATCATCTGGGCCAGATCGTCCGCCACCGCAAACATCCGTTTCGCGGGGTTGTCTTTGACGTGGACGCTATTTTTGCAAATACCGACGAGTGGTACGAGGCCATCCCAGAAGAGAGCCGCCCCGCAAAGGACCAGCCGTTTTACCATCTTTTGGCCGAGAATGGTCAAAGCTACTATGTTGCCTATGTGTCCGAGCAAAACCTTGTTGCCGACTATTCGGGTGAACCTGTAACTCACCCCGATATCCCTGATTTGTTCGGGCCATTCGAGGACGGGCTTTATCCTCTGCATTTCCAACTCAACTGAGTGGCTTGCTCCCTTTGGATTGGCGACTTAGGAAGTCTCCGAGTAGTGCGGAGACTTCAATGCGCGTCGATTACCAAGACCTGAGCAAGAGAATTGTGGCTTTGACCGAAGGCGAGACAGATGTCGTCGCTCTTATGGCGACGGTCGCTTGCGAGGTGCACCATTCCGATGACCGCTTTGATTGGACGGGATTTTATCGGGTGACGGAGCCCGAGCTTCTCAAGATTGGGCCTTACCAAGGGGGGCATGGGTGTCTTGTTATTCCCTTTGCGCGTGGCGTTTGCGGCGCGGCGGCGCGGACTGGCCAGACCCAACTTGTCGATGATGTCGACTCGTTTCCGGGACATATCGCCTGTTCATCCAGCACGCGTTCTGAGCTTGTCCTTCCTGTGTTTGACGCCTCTGGTGCCGTGATCGGTGTTTTCGATCTCGACAGTGATCTGCCCGCAGCGTTTACCGTTGAGGATCAAGTGGCACTCGAGACCATCCTCGCTTCGGTTTTTGCACGATGAGTGAGGATTATAATCCGCCGAATGATCCGCTTGTTGTTCTCCACGAGGACCACGAGGTTCTTTTGGTGGATAAACCGAGCGGGCTTTTGTCTGTTCCGGGCAAAGGGGAGCATCTTGCGGATTGTCTGATTGCGCGTGTGCAGGCCGCGTTTCCCACAGCCCTATTGGTGCATCGGTTGGACCGTGACACATCGGGTGTGATGATTTTCGCTTTGACACCCCACGCCCAAAGGCATCTCGGGCTTCAGTTCGAGAAGCGATTTACCAAGAAAACCTATGTGGCGCGGGTTTGGGGCAAGGTAGAGCAAAAGACAGGAACGATTGATCTTCCGATCATAGTCGACTGGCCGAACAGACCGCTGCAGAAGATTGATTTTGAAAACGGCCGTCCCGCCGTGACGGATTATCGTGTTGTCCGAACGACCGAGACAGAAAGCAGAGTGCGGCTCTATCCCCAGACAGGACGGTCCCACCAGCTTCGGCTCCACATGCGGGAGATCGGCCATCCGATCCTTGGGGACCCGTTTTACGCCACGGGGCCTGCACGTGAATTTCCGCGCTTGATGCTGCATTCTGAAACGCTTCAGTTCCGCCATCCCGATGGCGGCAAAGGGGTGCGGATTACCGCCAAAGCGCCTTTCTGATCAGGGAGCCCAGCCTGAAATCAGTTTGGTGTCTAGAAATTCCTTGATCCCCCAGATCCCGCCTTCTCGTGCTCGACCTGAATCCCGTATTCCACCAAAAAAGGCGCTTGCGTCGCGACGGATTCCATTCACTTCGATCATTCCCGCGCGGAGTTTCAAGGCGAGCCGATTGCACCTTTCAGGGTCTGCGCTTTGGACAAAGTTCGTGAGGCCATAGCGCGTGTTGTTGGCAATCGCGACGGCCTCTTCTTCGGTGTCGAACGGAATGATGGAGAGCACGGGGCCAAAGATTTCTTCGCGTTCGATCGTCATGCCCGGCACGACGTCGGCAAAAACGGTTGGTCGCACGAAGTATCCGGAATTTAGACCATTAGGTCGCCCTGTGCCGCCCGCGACGAGGCGTGCACTCTGATCGATGCCTGACTGGATCAGGCTTTGTATGCGGTCCCACTGGCGTTTGTTCACGACAGGGCCAAGGTGCTTACCTTCGGTATGGGCACTTGCGACGATGGTGTTAAGCGCAAAGCTTCGCGCAATTTCAATGGCTTGGTCGTAATAGGGACGCTCGACCAACATCCGTGAGGGTGCATTGCAGGCCTGTCCCGAATTGAAGAAACAATGACGGATGCCTCGCATGACGGCATCGGGATCGGCGTCTGCAAACACGAGGTTCGCCCCTTTGCCTCCAAGTTCGAGCGCGACGTGTTTGAGTGTCGATGCGGCGGCAGCAGAAATGGCACGGCCTGCTTGGGTGGAGCCTGTAAAGGAGATCATATCCACGTCTGGATGCGACGAAAGCTGGCTCCCGACCCCTTGGCCATCGCCATTCACGAGGTTGAACACGCCCTTGGGCAGTCCTGTCGCGTGGATCATCTCGGCAAGGATATAGGCGCAGAGCGGCGCTTCTTCCGAGGGTTTAAGAACGACCGTGCAACCCGCAAGAAGCGCTGGAACCACCTTGAGCGTAATCTGGTTGATCGGGCGGTTCCATGGGGTGATCAGCCCGACCACACCGACCGCGCTTTGGGCGACGATATTGTTCGCCAGATCGGGTGCGATGGGTGACTGCCATTCGATCTTGTCAAAGGCGTCGATAAAGCTGCGCAGATGCCTTGGAAGGCATTCGACCTGATCCACCAGGCAAGAGCTTTTCGGTGCACCCATTTCCGCAGTGATCGCCTCTGCGAGGTCGAATTTGCGCAGTTCGTATTGTTCGAGGAGTTTGAGAACGAACTCCCGCCGCACAGCAGGTTCGGTGCTGCTCCAGAATTCGAAAGCGCGTTTTGCAGCGCCAACAGCAGCGTCGGTATCCTCTTGATCACCAA
Source organism: Marivivens sp. (assembly GCA_023255435.1). Classification (GTDB taxonomy): domain Bacteria; phylum Pseudomonadota; class Alphaproteobacteria; order Rhodobacterales; family Rhodobacteraceae; genus Marivivens. Next base: position 2,787 of record JALRIK010000040.1, on the reverse strand, counting down.
GAGAGATGATCGCAATCGGCTGTTCGGTCGAAGGATCGATAACGTGGTGATCTCGCGGTCTTGTCGGGGAAACCCATTGACCATCGATATAGAATTCACGCCGTGCCAGCATCTTGGAGACCTGATATTTGATCATATTGCGGCGGACAGTCGCATTTCTTATCCGCGGCGACAAGCGGCGGTGGTAGATTATTCACAGCGTGCTTATATTGCGGTCAGAACCAAATACATAACGAGGAACCTCATGGGTCTGCGCATTAATGATACGATTCCGAACCTGACTGTCGAGACCGATCAGGGGAGCTTTGCTCTTCATGACTGGATCGGGGATAGCTGGGCAATCCTGTTCTCCCACCCCAAGGATTTCACGCCCGTTTGCACGACCGAATTCGGCGCAGTTGCACAGCTTGCCGAAGAATGGGCTAAGCGCGGCACCAAGGTTATCGGCATTTCGGTCGATGGAGTTGAAGAGCACACCAAATGGAAAGCCGACATCGAGAGCTTTGCCGGTGCCAAAGCCGGTTTCCCGATCATTGCAGATACCGACCTCGCCGTCGCCAAGGCGTTTGATATGCTTCCCGCAGAAGCATATCTCCCTGATGGCCGCACGCCTGCCGATACCGCGACCGTTCGCTCGGTGTTCATTGTTGCGCCGAACAAGAAGCTCCAGCTGACCATGACCTACCCGATGTCGGTCGGACGTAACTTTGCCGAGGTGCTCCGCGCGTTGGACGGGCTTCAGGCGACCTATGGTGTGCCGATCGCAACGCCCGCGAACTGGCAGGTGGGTCAGGATGTTATCGTTGCGCTTTCGCTCAATGATGATCAGGCGCGCGAAAAGTTTGGTGAGATCGATATCAAGCTGCCCTACCTTCGCACCGCAAAACGCAAGGCCTAGCGCCAAAAGCAAAGGGCCCCGATGGGGCCCTTTCGTTTAGTAGGCGTGTGCAACAGTTCCAAGCGGGACGCGCTTATAGAGATCGATGACGTGGCTGTTATACATGCGGAAACAGCCGTTCGACGACGCGCTTCCGATGCTAGCGGGTGAAACGGTGCCGTGGATACGGATCGCGGTGTCGCGACCGTTTTCATAGAAATAGAGCGCGCGAGCGCCGAGTGGATTGGTTGGGCCGCCCGGCATGCCATCCGCGTATTTCTCATAGGCAGCAGGGTTGCGCTTGATCATCTCGGGTGTAGGTGTCCAGCTTGGCCATTCGACTTTGCGGCCGATGACGGCTGTGCCGAAATAAGCGAGCCCCTCTTGACCGATGGCGCAGCCATAGCGGATCGCCTCTCCGTTGCCCAAAGTGAAATAGAGATGCTTGTTTTGCGGAAGAATGTGGATTTCGCCGGCGGGCAGCGCGGCACGGACCTTGACGACGCGCGCCCAATATTCCTCGGGGATTTCGAAGTTCCCTTCCATCCGTCCGGGCAATGGGATGCCGTTCACGATGGCGGTTTGTTCCGTCGGGGAAATGGTCAGAGCGAGCGGTGCGGTTTGTGCAAGAGCAGGTGCGCACAGCATCGAAGCCCCAGCAGCGGTTATAAAGTCGCGTCTTTTCATTTCGCTAACGTCTCCTCTTCGTTCTCAGGGCCAATATACAGCCTTTCGCAATTAAAAAACCCCGACAGCGTTGCCGGGGTTCGATAACTTTGTTGTGAGCCGATCAGAAGCGCAAGCCGACCGAAAGACCGAGGTAGGGGAATACCTTGAGCTTGGTGGCGTCATTCTTGTAGCCGGTGATGGTCGCATCTGCGTCAAGCTGTGCTTGAATGGCGGCATCGTTGCTAGTGACGGAGAGCGCTGCACCGTTGATGAACATCGCGCCGACTTCGCCGCTCAGCTGCCATTTGTCGCCGAATTGCCAGTCATAGCCCGTGGTAACGGTTGGGATATAGCTGCGATTGAACTTCAAACTGGCGTCGATCGAGCCGTTGGTAAAGGCTTTGTAAGGGTTTGTTGCAGAGAGCGTTCCTGTCGCTTTGATGCTGCTGGTCGAGTGGATGATACCACCCGAAACGCGCCAGTTGCCTTCGGTCGGATAGAAGTCAGCGAGAAGGCCGGTTGCGCCCAATTTGCCGTCGAGCGAATAGTCGACGCCATCGCGAGTCAAATTGGTCTTGTATCCCAGGCCACCCATCACAAGCCCGCGTGCACCGAATTTGGAATTGATGCGATAGCTGCCGCTCAGAGTGCCGCCGAAAATCGAGAGGCCGAGATTGATCGACTTGTCACCGGCCTCTTGAGCGGTCGCAATGCCAGCCGTGGGGAGAAGTGCGACAGAAAGAGCAGCGAGTTTGGCTTTGAAATTCATGGGTCATGGTCCTCATTAAATACTGGACCCATGATAGCACACTCTAATTCCGAGACATGCCGGTAATTTTACCCGCCTCAAAGTTGTTGCCGAAATGCAAAAGGCCCCGATTCTCATCGGGGCCCCTGTGTGGAATCTAACGTGAAGATTACTCTTCTGCGGTCACTTCTTCTTTCGGAGCGTCTTCACCGGTTTCCTGGTTGACCACTTTCATCGAAAGGCGAACTTTGCCGCGATCGTCGAAACCGAGCAGCTTGACCCAAACTTCCTGACCTTCTTTAAGAACGTCGGAGGGGTGGTTCAGGCGGCGGTTTTCGATCTGAGACACGTGGACAAGACCATCACGCTTGCCGAAGAAGTTCACGAAAGCACCGAAGTCGACGAGTTTGACGACTTTGCCTTTGTAGATCTTGCCCTCTTCCGGCTCTGCGACGATCGAGTAGATCATGTCATAGGCCTTCTTGATGGCGTC
>JALRIK010000003.1 GCA_023255435.1 Marivivens sp. | reverse complement strand
CGACGGCAACGACAGCATCAATTACGGCTTCGGCAACGACATCGTCTATGGCGGTGCGGGCGATGACTACATCGACGATCTGGGGGGGGCGGACTCCACCCCCGACGCGAGCACGGTCTATGGCGGCACCGGCAATGACTTTATTGCTGGTAGCTCGGGAAGCGACTCGCTTTACGGCGGCGACGACAACGACACCATCTTCGGCGACAGCGGCAACGATTACATCGATGCGGGGAACGGCAACGATACCGTCTACGCTGGCAACGGCGAAGATACGGTCTATGGCGGCGCCGGTATCGACACTATTTACGGCTCCGGCGGGAATGACATCCTCTATGGGGGCGATGGCGCCGACAGGATCGAGGGCGGCTCGGAAGCCGATACGATTTACGGCGGCGAAGGTGCCGACAGCATCGACGGCGGCACCGGCAACGACTGGATCTATTACGGGGCGGGCGGTGACCTCGTCTATGGCGGTGACGGCAACGACTTCATCGACGACGTAGACCAAGCGGCGACCAATGATGCAGCAACGATCTACGGTGGCGCAGGCAACGACTTTATCTACGGCACCTCGGCCGGCGATACGATCTATGCAGGTGTCGGCTTCGACTCGATCTATAGCGAACTCGGCAACGACGAAGTCCACTTCGGCGAAGGCGACTATGTCGAAGGCGCGGACGGCGACGATCTCTTCATCTATGACGGCACCGACGAAACGGGCAACTTTGCGACGACCATTTATGGCGGCGAAGGCGGCGAAACCAACGGCGACACGCTCCAGCTCGGCTTCTGGGCCGATATGTCGACGCTTACGATCACCAATCCCAATGACAATGCCGCAGGTTTGTCGGGCTCGATTATGCTCGACAACGGCTCGATCCTCTATTTCAACGAGATCGAGAATATCATCTGCTTCGTGCCGGGCACCCTTATTGCAACGCCTCGCGGCCCCCGAGCGATCGAAACGCTCAAGGTTGGGGACTATGTGATAACGCGGGACCACGGACCCCAACCGATACGCTGGATCCAAAGTCGAAAGGTGCCTGCGCTGAACAATCTTGGACCGATCCGCATCCGCAAAGGTGTGATGGACGGTCAACAGCGAGACCTCATCGTCTCGCCACAGCACAGGATTTTGTTCGAAGGCTATAAAGCCGAGCTTCTCTTCGGTGAACGCGAAGTCCTCGTATCTGCGCGGCACCTTGTGGATGGCGTTGATATTATTGAAGAAACGCTCAAAGAAGTCACATATGTGCACATGCTCTTTGACCGTCACGAAGTGATCTATGCCGAAGGCGCGGCGACCGAGAGTTTCCACCCCGGTGAAAGCTCGATTTCAGGGATCACGGATCAGGCCCGCGACGAACTTTTTCAGATATTTCCCGAGCTCAGAAGCCTTCCGTCATCCTATGGTCAGACGGCTCGGCGCTGCCTACGACAGCACGAAGCAACCTTGCTGATCTAGACGGCCCTTGCGTAATCCCGTGCGCGGCGCTTGGCCGCGAACTCGTAAGTTGCCTTGCCAAAGGCCTCGAACAGAGGGCGCGAGACGGGATCATTCGCGGCATTCCACTCGGGATGCCACTGCACCGACATCGTAAAGCCGGGTGCATCCTTGATATAGAGCGCTTCGGGCGTGCCATCGGGTGCATAACCGTCGATCACGACGCGTGCCCCTGCGACTTTGATCCCCTGCCCGTGCAACGTGTTGGTCAACACCTCACGCGCACCGAACAGGGAATGGAACGGCCCGTTTTCAGTCAGCGTCACAATATGGCGCAGTGCGAATTTTTCTTCGAGCGTGCCATCGGGCGGCATTCTGTGATTGTCGCGCCCCGGAAGGTCACGGATTTCAGGATAAAGTGAGCCGCCCATAGCGACGTTCACTTCCTGAAATCCTCGGCAAACCCCAAGAAACGGTTGCCCGCGTTCGACACAGGCCCGAACCAATGGGAGCGTGACGGCATCGCGGCTCCGGTCAAAAGTCCCGTGGGCGGGCGTCTCTTCTTCGCCGTATTCCTCGGGATGAACGTTGGGCCGACCGCCGGTCAGCAAAAATCCGTCGCAGATTTCGAGCAGTTCTTCGACCGAAACGATCGAAGGGTCCGCAGGAATGATCATCGGCAGGCATTTGGAAACGTTGGACACTGCGCAGGAATTCATGGTTCCACCTGCGTGTGTCTCGTATTCTTCGTTGATCAGCGTAGCGTTCCCGATGATGCCGACGACTGGGCGCATTTGCTCGTTTCTCCTTGCTCTTGAATAAAAGTAACGCGTCACCAGTGCATTGGAAAGCCCCAGCGCCGCAGGGTCACAGAGAGTTTGGCGCCACCGCGTTCTTGATGAAAACTTCGGCAGCTTCCTAAGTATGTGTTGCCGAAAGTCACAAAGCATGAAAACTTAGCCGCATGGCTAAGTATGATTCCTCGCTCGATGTCATTTTCACCGCTTTGGGCGATCCGACGCGGCGCGGCATCCTTGCGCGACTTGGCCAGGGTCCCGCAAGCGTGACCGAACTTGCCGAAGATTATGACATCAGCCTGCCGAGCTTTATGGGACACCTGCGCAAGCTCGAAGACGCCGGTTTGATCACTTCGGAGAAGCAGGGGCGTGTAAGAACCTGTGCTCTCAACCCCGAGGCTATGGGACCCGCCAACGATTGGCTCGATGAACAAAGAAGACTTTGGGAAGCACGGCTCGATCGATTTGAAGACTATGTTATCAACCTTATGAAAGAGCGCCAGAATGGACCTCAATCCTGATACCGACCTCCACTTTACCCGCACCCTTCCGGTGCCTGCGGCGCTCGTTTACGAATGCTGGACGCAGCCCGAGCATATCAAGAATTTCTTTATCCCCCGCCCCCACAAAGTGACGAGCGCGGATATGGATGTTCGTGTGGGCGGACGTTTCAATACGACCTTTGATGTCGACGGCAATGTAATGGAAAACAACGGGGTCTACCTCGAGGTCATTCCGAACGAAAAGCTTGTCTTTACAGATACTTACTCCGAAGATTGGAAGCCCGCAGCGGAACCGTTCATGACAGCGATCCTGCTTCTCAAGGATCACGGAAACGGCACATGCGACTATACAGCGATTGCCCGTCACCGCTCGGTTGAAACCGCAAAACAACATGAGCAGATGGGCTTCTATGACGGCTGGGGCACGGTCGTCGACCAACTTGTCGAATACGCCCAGACCTTGTTGGCCGAACGCGGATGAGCCTCGCGCGCACCATGACATTGACAAGGCGCTTTGAAGCGCCTTGTGATGTCGTCTTTGCGGCTTGGACCGATCCCAAGGCCATCCCACTTTGGTTTGGTCCCGAGGGGTTCCATTGCGAAACCGTAGAGATCGACCTTCGAGAAGGCGGTCACTGGATTTTCGATATGGTGGGGCTTGGAATGCGGTTCCAAAACCGCCACCGCTATACGCGGATCGTTCCGAACGAGCGGATCGAATTCCTGATGGATGATGGCGACGACGAAGCCGCTCCGATGGAAGTGACCGTTTTGATGACCCCCGAGGGCAGTGGCACCCGACTGACCCATTCGGTGGTTTTCCCATCGCTCGACGCGTTTCAGGCGGCCAAGGACTACAAAGCCGAAGAGATGGGGCAGACGACACTTTCCAAGCTTGCGGCCTTTATCGGCGGCTAGTTCTTGCCCTTGCGCAGCCCCCGACATTTGTCCGAGCAATAGCGGACCTCGTCCCACACCTTGGCCCATTTCTTGCGCCAAGTAAAAGGACGTCCGCAGCTCGGGCAAAGCTTTGTCGGCAAATCGGATTTCTTGATCATTTTTCCCATGTCGCCAGAGCTAGGCTCACGCATTGGTAGGACAAGGAAATATTTTGTTGTTAGCGCTCGCTCACGTCTTGCGGCATCACCGAGGCGGCCATAACGTCGGCCCAAACAATGATACCAGACGGAGACGACTGTGAAAGACGCGAGCCCCCAGACGATCTATCTCAAAGACTACACGCCGCCGACCTATCTGGTGGAGAAGGTAGATCTAACCTTTCGTCTTGCGCCAAGTGCAACGCGGGTTCTGAGCCGAATTTCCTTCACGCCCAATCCCGCATCCAAAAGCCGCGACTTCTTTCTTCATGGCGAGCAGCTCAAGCTAATTTCGGCCAAGATCGACGGCAAGAGCATCACACCCGAAGTCGTAGCAGGCGGGATCACAGCGGATGTTCCCGACGCTCCGTTTATTTGGGAAGCCGAGGTTGAGATCGATCCCGCAGGCAACACGGCGCTCGAGGGGCTTTACATGTCGGGGGGCATGTATTCGACCCAGTGCGAGGCCGAGGGCTTTCGCAAGATCACCTATTACCCCGATCGCCCCGATGTGCTCGCCCCGTTCTCTGTTCGGATCGAAAGCGACATGCCGGTTCTTCTTTCGAACGGGAACAAGGGCGCGATGGGCGACGGCTTTGCCGAGTGGCACGATCCCTGGCCCAAACCAGCCTATCTTTTTGCGCTGGTCGCGGGCGATCTTGTGAACCATCCCGACACATTCACGACGATGTCGGGCAAAGCGGTCGAACTCAATATCTGGGTGCGCAAGGACGATATCGGCAAATGCGCCTTCGGGATCGATGCCCTCAAACGGTCGATGAAATGGGATGAAGAGGTCTATGGCCGCGAATACGATCTCGATATCTTCAACATTGTTGCGGTCGATGATTTCAACATGGGGGCTATGGAAAACAAAGGGTTGAACATCTTTAACTCCTCCTGCGTTCTAGCCAGCCCTGCCACATCGACGGATGCGACCTTTGAGCGGATCGAAGCCATCGTCGCGCACGAGTATTTCCACAATTGGACAGGCAACCGCATCACCTGCCGCGACTGGTTCCAGCTTTGTCTCAAGGAAGGCTTGACCGTTTTCCGCGATCAGCAATTCACGGGCGACATGCGCAGCCATGCGGTCAAACGGATCGACGACGCCCAGCTTTTGCGCAGCAATCAGTTCAAAGAGGATGCTGGCCCCCTCGCCCATCCCGTCCGCCCCGAGAGCTTTGTCGAGATCAACAATTTCTACACCGTGACAGTTTATGAAAAGGGTGCGGAAATCATCGGTATGCTCAAGCGGCTTGTCGGTGACGAAGGGTATGCCAAAGCGCTCGATCTCTATTTCGACCGCCATGACGGGGACGCCGCAACCATCGAGGACTGGATCAAAGTCTTCGAGGATGCGACAGGCCGCGATCTGAGCCAATTCAAGCTTTGGTATTCGCAAGCCGGCACACCCCGTCTCAGAATCCGTGAAGAGTGGAACGACGGCACCTTTACGCTCCACATCGCCCAAGAAACTCCCCCGACACCCGGTCAACCGAACAAAGTGCCACTAGTGATCCCTGTGGCGGTCGGGCTTTTGGGTGCGAACGGTGAGGAGGTTGTTCCGACCCAAGTCCTTGAACTGACCCAAGCCGAACAAAGCTTTAGTTTTAGCGGCCTCGGCTCTCGTCCGATCCCGTCGATCCTTCGGGATTTCTCGGCACCTGTCATCCTTGAACGCGAACAGTCCTCCGAGGAACAGGCCTTCCTTCTGGCCCATGACACCGATCCGTTCAACAAGTGGGAAGCAGGTCAGATGCTTGCCCGCGACGTACTATTGGGCATGATCGAGAGCGGTGACACCGACGACAAAGGGTATATTGATGCGCTCCGCCGTGCGCTGCGTGACGAATCCCTCGATCCGGCCTTCCGCGCCAAACTCCTTGCGCTTCCGACGGAAGAGGCGCTCGCCATCGCACTTGCCGCGCGTGGCGTTGTGCCTGATCCCGATCTTATCCATGAACAGCGCGAAGCTTTCAGATTCTCGATCGCCCAACATGCATTGATCGAGCTTTCCAACATTTATCTGATCCATCAGCTCCATGCGCCCTATGCGCCTTCGGCGGAACAGGCCGGAAAGCGCGCCCTAACAAATGCGGCGCTCAACTTCATCAGTCTAGTGGATGGCGGTGCGGCAGCAGCCTCGCAATTCGCGGGTGCCGACAATATGACCCAGGAATACGAGGCACTTTGTGCGCTTCTTCGGATCGATGCAGGGCAGGAAGAGCTTCTAAGCTTTGCAGAGAGCTGGAAAGACGACCGCCTCGTAATGGATATGTGGTTCCGTGCCCAAGTCGCCTGTGCCAATCCCGCGGACGCGGTGGCCATCGCACGCAATCTGACGCGCCACGAAAAATTCGACTGGAAAAACCCGAACCGCTTCCGCGCCGTTTTCGGCGCTTTGGCCATGAACCACGCAGGCTTCAACACCAAAGACGGATCGGGCTATGACCTTCTGGCAGACTGGCTGATCAAGCTTGATCCCTTGAACCCGCAAACCACCGCGCGGGTTTCCGGCTCATTCCAAAGCTGGACCCGCTATGATCAGGACCGCAAGGCCAAGGCCGAAGCCGCTCTGATGCGCATAAAATCCACACCGAACCTGAGCCGCGACACCACCGAGATGGTGACGCGACTTCTTTCAAAATAACACTGAAAGCTGAAAAAATGCCTGATTACTCAGCAACTGCTCCTGCGCGCCTTGCCACTCGGCTTGCGTTTTTCGCAGCGGGCTTTGCAATGGCCTGCTGGGCCCCACTTATTCCTTTTGCCAAGGAAAACATCGGCGCAGACGAAGCCACTTTGGGTCTCTTGCTGCTCTGTATTGGGATCGGCTCGCTCATTGCGATGCCCTTGACGGGCTGGCTTGCGGCGCGCAGCGGTGCAAAGCCGATGATCCTGATCGGCGGGTTTGGGCTTGCGCTTGCTCTGCCGTTTCTGATTGCAGCGCAAAGCCTTTGGCTCTTGGCAACTCTTCTGCTCTTTATCGGCGCCTTCTTGGGCACGATCGACGTGTCGATGAACATTCACGCCGTCGAAGTCGAGAACACCGAAGATCGCCCGTTAATGTCGGGCTTTCATGCCCAATTCAGCATCGGCGGTTTCGCAGGGGCGACGCTTATCACCTATCTTCTGTCGCGCGGGATCGAAGCCCAAGTCGCCATCCTTGTCGGCGGGGCAATCACATTTGCAGTCATGGCCTTCGCAGCGCCGCGCTTCCTCAAGGCAAAGGGCGGCGATCCTGTGCCATTTGCTCTCCCCAAGGGGATTGTTGTTCTCCTGGCTGCGCTGACGGCGATCACCTTCCTCGTAGAAGGCGCAATCCTCGACTGGAGCGCGCTGCTTCTTGTCGAACGCCAGATTACACCGGTCGAACAGGCAGGCACTGCCTATATCCTCTTCTCGATCGCGATGGTGATCGGCCGTCTCACAGGGGACAAAGTGGTCGCCGCGCTCGGCGGGTTCCGCATCCTGCTCCTTGGGGGCCTTTTGACAGCTGCGGGTCTGGCCATGACGGTTCTGATGCCTTGGCCGATTGCCTCGCTCGCGGGCTTTCTCCTTGTCGGGATCGGGGCGGCAAACATCGTGCCTGTCCTTTTCTCGGCGGCGGGCAAGCAAAAGATCATGCCGGCAGGTATGGCCATCGCTTCGGTGACAACCACAGGCTATGCAGGCATCCTGATGGGCCCAGCGATTATTGGTTTTGCGGCGCAAATCATCACGCTCCCACTTGCGTTCGGCTTGCTGGCGCTGATGATGCTGGCGATCCCGCTCTCGGCGCGCGTTGCGACGAAACGCTAAGTCGGATCAGAGCATTACAGCTTGCGCGGGCGCAGAGTGGCGATATGGTCAAGGCAACCCGAAAGGAGCCAAGATGAAGCCCCTCGCGCCCGCGCTGTTTGGTCTCGCCCTCTGGGCGATACCTGTGATTACATCGGCCCAAGAGCCGCTGATCGCCGCCGCATCGGTTCTCAAATTCGCGCTCGACGACATCGCCACAACCTACGAGGCGCAAACGGGCCAAGCCTTGCGGATCGCCTATGGCTCCACAGGCAACTTTTCCGCCCAAATTCGCGAAGGCGCGCCCTTTGATCTTTTTCTTGCTGCCGATGAAGCGTTTATCTTGGGCCTTGCCGAAGATGGGCTCACCCGTGACGACGGGGTCATCTATGCGTCAGGTCGCCTTGCAATGCTGACCCCCAAGAACGGCTCTTTGGCAGCAAGCGTGGACCTTTCCACTCTTGCTGCTGCGCTTCAACGAGGCGAACTCGGCCGCTTTGCCATCGCAAGCCCCGTGCACGCCCCCTATGGTATGCGCGCCCAAGAAGCACTGGAACACCAAGGGCTTTGGGTCGACATCCAAGACCATCTGGTCTTTGGCGAAAACGTGAGCCAAGCCACCCAGTTCGCCATTTCAGGGAACACCGACGGCGGGATTGTCGCTTATGCACTAGCGCTTGCGCCCGAAGTGCAGGAACAGAGCGACTTTGCGCTGATCCCTGCGGACTGGCACGCCCCTCTCCATCAGCGGATGGCCTTGCTGCCTGATGCCTCGGCGGAGGCAGAGGCCTTTTACACCTATCTTCAAAGCGATGCGGCGCGGGCTGTGTTTGTCTCCTATGGTTTTGCGGTCCCCGAGGGTGAATGATGGACTGGCAGGCGCTGAACCTCTCGCTCCTCCTCGCTGCTCTGACTGCAGCCGTTCTGGTGCCAATTGCCGTTGTCATCGGTCGCCGCCTTGCGCTCAGCAAGAGCAAGAGCCTCCCCGTCATCGAGGCGTTTATTGCGCTGCCCCTCGTGCTTCCACCGACGGTCTTGGGGTTCTATCTTCTGACGGCCTTTGGCAAAGGGTCTCCGCTCGGGGAGCTGTGGCAAACTGTTTTCGGCCATTCTCTGGCCTTCTCCTTCGAAGGGCTACTGCTTGCCTCTATTATCGTGAACATCCCCTTTGCGATGCAGCCCATCCAACGCGGCTTCGAGGCTGTTCCGCAAGAGCTTCGCGATGCAGCCGCCTGTTCGGGCATGTCGCCGCTTGAAACTCTGTGGAAGATCGAACTCCCGCTTGCTTGGCCTGCTGTCCTGACGGGCGCGGTTCTGACCTTTGCCCATACCCTTGGGGAATTCGGTGTGGTCCTGATGGTAGGCGGCGCAATCCCAGGTGAAACCAAAACCATCGCCATCTCGATCTATGACAAGGTCCAAAGCTTTGACGCGCGATCCGCCGCAGAAATGTCGGCTGTGCTTTTGGCGGTTTCGGTCACGACCATCACGCTGACATTCCTCATGTCGCGCAAAATCGGACGGCGTTTGTCATGACGCTTTACATTCGGTTTAAAGCCCAAGATCCCATCCCGCTTGACCTCTCTTTTTCGGTCGAGGCTGGCCAAATCCTTGCACTTGTCGGCCCGTCCGGATCGGGCAAATCGACGGTGCTTCGGAGCATTGCGGGGCTCTACCGCCCCGAAGAGACGACGATCACCGTCAGCGGCAAAGAATGGCGCGATATGCCGCCACACAAACGGCGGGTGGGAATGGTGTTCCAGAATTATGCGCTCTTCCCGCATCTGACGGCACGCGGGAATGTCTGCGCCGCGCTTGACGAAAAAGGCAGCAATGGCGCGAAAGAAGCAAATCGCCTGCTTGACCTTGTTGGCCTTGGCGATATGGCCGAACGGCGGCCTGCCGAACTCTCGGGCGGACAGCAACAGCGCGTAGCCATCGCCCGCGCGTTGGCCCGCAAACCCGATGTCCTCCTCCTTGATGAACCTTTTTCTGCGGTGGATCGACCAACGCGCGAGAGCCTTTACGCAGAAATCGAGGCGCTTCGTAGCGAACTTTCAATGCCCGTCGTTCTCGTCACTCATGACATGGACGAGGCACAGAGGCTTGCCGATCGTATGGCGGTCATTGATCAGGGGCGTCTTGTGTGCCAAGGCAGCCTTGCCGAGGTCGCTTTGGACCCCAAGGCGATGCGGGTTCTGGGGCTTCGCCAGACAGGGGCCGTGCTTACCGCTAGGGTCGCTGCGCACGATACGGACGGGATCACGCGGCTTGATCACCCAGCCGGCGCACTCTTTGTGCCGCAAATCCGCGAAGACATTGGAACCGAGGTCAAGCTCCGCCTTCTGGCGCATGATGTGATGCTGGCGAACGCGCACCCTTCGGGTATTTCGGCGCTGAATATCCTAGAGGGTAAAGTAGTCTCCATAGCCCTTGGGGATGGACCCGGCGCGATGGTGCATGTCGATGCGGGCGGCGAGATCCTTCTGGCGCGGATCACGCGGCGCTCGGTCGCCACACTCGGGCTTGTCGAAGGGTCACGATGTTTTGCGGTGCTCAAATCTCTCGCCATCGCCAGAGATCGCGTTCACCGATAAAAGAAAAGGCCGGAACAATCCGGCCTTTCGTCTTAATGCTTGTCGTCGCTCGGCGCGTCGGGATCGGCACGACCGATCCCCTTGAACACCCATTTGAACGGGATGGCCCAGAGAATACCGAGGATCACATAGATCGCCAGCTCAACCAAAATCGACGGCGTGCGATCGAAGAGATTGATGATGGAAACGGCAACGACCACATAGGCCGGCATCCCCACCACCAAGATCAACAGCGCAAGACGCTTTCTGGTTTTGTATGACAGCGCCATCAGTCTGCAAACGGGTCCGTGACAAGGATCGTGTCATCGCGCTCGGGCGAGGTCGACAAAAGCGCGACAGGGCACTCGATCAGTTCTTCGATGCGGCGGACATATTTGATTGCCGCAGCAGGAAGATCGGCCCAAGAGCGGGCGCCTTCGGTCGACTCGGACCAACCTTCGATTTCTTCATAGATCGGGGTGCAGCGCGCCTGTTGATCCGCAGCGGTCGGAAGGTAATCGATCCGCTCACCGTCAAGCTCGTAAGCCACACAGATCTTGAGCGTATCAAAACCGTCGAGCACGTCGAGCTTGGTCAGCGAAATGCCGTTGACGCCAGAGGTTGCACAGGTCTGACGCACCAGAGCTGCATCGAACCAGCCGCAACGACGCTTGCGGCCCGTCGTGGTGCCGAACTCGTGGCCACGGGTCCCAAGACGCTCACCATCCGCATCGAGAAGCTCGGTCGGGAAAGGCCCTTCGCCGACACGGGTTGTATAGGCCTTGACGATGCCAAGGACATAGTCAATCGCGCCCGGCCCCATGCCGACACCTGTCGCGGCCTGACCAGCAATCACGTTCGACGAAGTCACAAAGGGATATGTGCCGAAATCGATGTCGAGAAGCGCGCCCTGCGCGCCTTCGAATAGGATACGCTTGCCTGCTTTGCGCTTTTCATTGAGCACTTTCCAGACTGGAGCGGCATAAGGAAGGATCAGCTCTGCCACTTCACGCAGTTGCGCAATCAGCGCATCGCGGTCGATCTCTTCAATGCCAAGCCCCTTGCGGAGTGGGTTGTGGTGCTGGAGCGCACGGTCGACGCGGGCTTCGAGTGTGGCCGCGTCTGCAAGATCGGCAACGCGCACAGAACGGCGACCGACTTTGTCTTCGTATGCCGGCCCGATACCGCGGCCCGTCGTGCCGATCTTGGTGCCAGCGCTGGCGATCTCTTCGCGGGCGCGGTCCAACTCACCGTGGAACGGGAGGATCAGCGGTGTGTTCTCCGCGATCATAAGGGTTTCGGGCGTGATTTCGACGCCTTGGCCGCGGATCGTTTCGATTTCTTTGACGAGGTGCCAAGGATCAAGGACAACGCCGTTGCCGATCACCGACAGCTTGCCACCACGCACAACACCCGAGGGGAGCGCATGGAGCTTGTAGACCTTGCCGTCTACGACGAGCGTGTGGCCCGCGTTGTGACCGCCTTGAAAACGAGCGACGACATCTGCGCGCTCGGACAGCCAGTCCACAATCTTGCCCTTACCTTCGTCACCCCACTGGGCGCCGACGACGACAACGTTAGCCATACCTGAGTCTCCTCGTATTTCTGGCGTCAAACCCGCGTCCGTATAGCGAGCCGTTTCCACACAGGAAACCGCTATTTGCATCAAACGGTGACGAAGCGATCAAATCTGCGGAAAATCAGAGTGCAGCGGTTGAAATCAGCGACGACAGGTCGCGCCAACCATAGGCGACTTCGTCGACTGGAGCGTTTCGGTCATCTGACTCTTGGGCAGCAAGTGACTCGCCGCCCCTTGCCTCATAGAACCCACGTGCGCCAAGATTTTGCTCCAGAACCCAAACAGACATGCCGTTATGGCCAAGCCCAAGCGCTTCGGTTGCACAGGCTTGAAGGAGCGCCGACCCGATTCCCTGTCTCTGCGCGGTCTCGAGAAGATAGATAGCGGTCAATTCGGAAGTGAACCCGCGATCCTCGAACCCGTGATCGCGCTGCGGACCGAAAGAGGCAAAACCAACGACTTCGCCTTCGGACTCACACAAAAAGACCTTACCCTGCCCGCTTTCCTCGAGCGCGGTGAGTATCCGCGTCCATCCGCCGGTGCGTTCAGGCACAGTCATTCGCTCGATAAGACCATCGGGCACGATGCCTTTATAAGTGGTTTTCCAAGAGGAAACCTGAACTTCCGCTATAGCAGTGGCATCACGGAGGACGGCGGGACGGATTTCGAAGTTTTGGGTCATGACACCTGTGTTCCAGAGCAACAAGACGAGCGCAAGTGCGCATAAATCGTGACATGCTTGAAACTGGGGGGTTGCGGCCTTTGCCACATGCCTCTAGATACCCAGCGTTCACGAAAGGCAAAAGGCAGCCCGATGGAAAACGTCGTTCTCGTCATCCACCTCATCCTCGCACTGTGCCTCATCGGCATTGTGTTGATGCAACGCTCTGAAGGGGGCGGTCTCGGCATCGGCGGTGGCAGCGGTGGCGGCCTTGTTTCTGCGCGTGGCGCGGCAACAGCCCTGAGCAAAATCACTTGGGCACTTGCTGCGGCCTTTATCTGCACCTCGATCGGTCTGACCATCATCGCCGCCGAAAAGTCGGCCGGTGCATCGGTTGTTGATCGCCTGATCGATGCCGCTCCCGTCGAAGCGCCCAGCGCCGAGACCGGCAATGCACTCGGTTCGGATCTTCTTCCGCCGAGCGCTGGCAGCGACGCGCCGCTTCTTCCCAGCGGAAACTAACCACAAAGGTTAGTCTCTCTAGGCTTATAGCTAACAGCATATTGAGTAACCGGTTGCGTAAACGGGGCGAATCCGGTTATATTTAAATCCCGTGAGTATGCGGCTTTGCGAGAATCGTTTCGCCGCAAAACTACCTTTAAATTCGATCGTAAATCACGGGGGTCGCCAACCGATGGCACGTTTCATTTTCATTACGGGTGGTGTGGTTTCGTCCCTCGGCAAAGGTCTGGCGTCTGCGGCACTTGGCGCTTTGCTTCAGGCACGTGGCTACTCGGTTCGCCTTCGTAAGCTCGATCCCTATCTCAACGTCGATCCGGGCACGATGTCGCCCTTTGAACATGGCGAAGTCTTTGTGACCGATGACGGTGCCGAAACCGATCTCGACCTTGGCCATTACGAGCGCTTCACCGGCGTTGCTGCGCGCACGAGCGACTCGATCTCTTCGGGCCGCATCTATTCGAACGTGCTCGAAAAAGAGCGCCGCGGCGACTACCTCGGAAAAACCATTCAGGTGATCCCGCATGTCACCAACGAGATCAAGGACTTCATCGCCACGGGCGAAGACGAGGTTGATTTCATGCTTTGCGAAATCGGCGGCACCGTGGGCGATATCGAAGGGCTTCCGTTCTTTGAAGCCATCCGCCAGTTCATCCACCAGAAAGAGCGCGGCCAGTGCATTCTGATGCACCTCACCCTTCTGCCCTATCTGGCAGCTTCGGGCGAGCTCAAGACCAAACCGACACAGCACTCGGTGAAGGAGCTGCAATCCATCGGCCTTGCACCCGATGTGCTTGTCTGTCGTTCGGAACAGCCGACCCCCGAGCGCGAGCGTGAAAAGATCGCCCTCTTCTGCAACGTCCGCAAAGAGCACGTTGTCCCCGCCTATGATCTCAAGTCGATCTACGAGGCGCCCCTCGCCTATCACGAACAGGGTCTGGATCAGGCGGTTCTTGATTGCTTCGGCATCGCTCCGGCCCCCAAGCCGAACCTTGCCCGTTGGCTTGATGTGCAGGACCGTATCCACAACACCGACGGCGAAGTGAATATCGCCATCGTCGGCAAATACACCCAGCTTGAAGACGCCTATAAGTCGATCAAAGAGGCCTTGGTTCATGGCGGCATGTCGAACCGCGTCAAGGTCAATGTGAACTGGGTCGATGCCGAGGACTTCGACCGCGAAGACGTGGGCGAGCGCCTATCGGGCTATCACGCGATCCTTGTTCCGGGTGGCTTTGGCGAACGCGGAACCGAAGGCAAGATCAAGGCGGCGCAATTCGCCCGCGAACGCAAGATCCCCTATCTCGGAATTTGCCTTGGCATGCAGATGGCCGTGATCGAAGCCGCGCGCAATGCCGCAGGTATCGACAAAGCAGGCTCCGAGGAATTCGACCATGAAGCAGGGCAAAAGCGGTTCGAGCCTGTGGTCTATCACCTCAAGGAATGGGTGCAGGGCAACCATACCGTGACGCGCAAAGCCGATGACGCAAAGGGCGGCACGATGCGTCTGGGCGCATATAATGCAACGCTTCTCGAAGGGTCGCGTGTCGCCGAAGTCTATGGCACCACGAAAATCGAAGAGCGTCACCGTCACCGTTATGAAGTGGACGTGAAATACCGCGAAAAGCTGGAAGCCGCAGGGCTCTGCTTCTCGGGGATGTCGCCTGATGGCAGCCTTCCCGAAATCGTGGAATGGAAAGACCATCCGTGGTTCATCGGAGTCCAGTTCCACCCCGAACTCAAGTCGAAGCCGTTCCAGCCGCACCCGCTTTTTGCAGATTTCGTGCGTGCGGCGGTCGAGACCTCGCGTCTGGTATAAAGATCAAAGCGGCGCTCTCGGGCGCCGTTTTCATGTGCAGGGTCAGGGGCTCTGCCCCTCTGCGCCTTTGGCGCATTCACCCCGGGATATTTTCGGCACAAAGGCAAGGCATGCTGTCCTATCAACATATCTATCACGCGGGCAATCTTGCGGATGTTCATAAACATGCGCTCCTTGCTTGGGTGATCGACTATATGATCCGCAAGGATAAGCCTCTGACCTATATGGAAAGTCATGCGGGGCGCGGGCTTTATGATCTCGGCTCGGAGGCGGCGCTCAAAACGGGCGAGGCCGCGAGCGGGATCGAAATGGTCGAAGGGCGTGGCTGGTTCGAGGCGGGGCATCCCTATGCCAGGGCGCTTGCCGCGGTCAGATCGAAGAATGGCGCGCGGACCTATGGTGGATCACCGTTGATTGCAGGCGAACTTCTTCGGGACACGGACCCGATACGGCTTGCCGAATTGCATCCGCAAGAGCACGCGGCCCTTGTCGCAGCCATGGCCCCCTATCGCGCCATTGTCGACAAGCGCGACGGTCTTGAACTCGTCAATTCGATTTGCCCGCCCGATCCACGACGCGGCCTCCTTTTGATTGATCCCTCTTACGAGCGCAAAGACGAATACCAGACCATGGCCGAGGTTCTTCCCAAGATCGCCCGCAAATGGCCTGTCGGCGTCATGATCCTCTGGTATCCGATCCTCACGAGCGCCTTGCATCGCCCGATGGTCACAGCCTTGCGGCGCGCCCTACCCGAGGGAATTGTTCATGAGGTTGGGTTCCCGCCTGCACGGGAAGGGCACCGAATGACGGGATCGGGGCTTTTCGTGGTCAACCCGCCATTCGGATTCGATGTCGAGGCCGCACGGCTTTCACGGCTTTTTGCGGCGCTCTGAACCGAGCGGCGCTAGGCAAGCGCCGTGTTACGGCCTATCTATGGGCTATGTTTGCAGATCTGATCCGGCGCTTGACCGCCCCCGCCTCTTCTCTTGATACGCTCGACACTAAGCTGGCACTTGGTGCGCTTCTTGTGCGGGTCGCGCGCACGGACGGGCACTATGATCCCGAAGAAAAAGCTCTGATCGATCAAGTGCTTGTTGAAGAATTCGGCGTTGATGCGACCGCTGTCTCGGCGCTTCGTAGCGAGTGCGAAACACTTGAAGCAGAAGCCCCCGATACGGTGCGCTTTACCAAGGCGCTCAAGGAAAATGTCGCCTATGAAGAGCGTGCGGGATTGATCAAGGCGATGTGGCGTATCGTCCTCGCCGACGGAAGCCGTGATTCTGGCGAGGATGCCTTGATGCGGATGATTGCGCCGATGCTCGGACTGACCGATCAGGAAAGCCATCGCTTGCGCCTTGAAGTTGCGCAATCCGTCGCCTCTCAACGTTAAATATCCCAAGCCGTCCAAGTAACGGAGAGCACGCGCAAAAATCGCCGAAAAAATGATCAAAAATGACGTTTCGTCGCTGCGTCACCTGATATAAATATTGCAATATCATCGGAATTCTTTTCCTACTTGGTCAAATTTCGAAGGACGTTTTTGCTGTGACTTCCCAGACCCCCGTGATCGAGATCCGCAATCTGCACAAGGCTTACGGGAGTCTTGAGGTGCTCAAGGGCGTGGATATCGTCGCGCCTCGTGGGCATGTGGTGTCGCTGATCGGCTCGTCGGGGTCCGGTAAATCCACGCTACTGCGCTGTTGTAATCTTCTCGAGGACAGTCAGCGGGGCGAGGTGATATTCTCGGGCGAGCCTGTGCGCTGGAAAGGCGAAGGTGCAAACCGCCGCCCCGCCGATGCAGCACAGATCAAGCGCATTCGCACCAATCTTTCGATGGTGTTCCAACAGTTCAATCTTTGGTCCCATATGACGATCCTCGAGAATGTGATGGAAGCGCCCCTGACCGTTCTGGGCCGCGCCAAGGCCGAAGTCGAAGCCTCGGCCCGCGCCTATCTCGAGAAGGTTGGGATCGGCGACAAATGCGACGTCTATCCCGCGCAACTCTCGGGCGGCCAGCAACAGCGCGCCGCGATTGCCCGTGCGCTCTGCATGGAGCCGCAAGCCATCCTCTTTGACGAGCCGACCTCTGCTCTCGACCCCGAGTTGGAGCAGGAAGTCGTCAAAGTGATCAAAGACCTCGCGAATGAAGGGCGCACGATGATCATCGTGACCCATGACATGCGCATGGCCGCCGATGTCAGCGACCATGTCGTGTTTCTTCATCAGGGGAGGATTGAAGAGGAAGGCGACCCCGCTACCCTCTTCGGCACCCCAAAGACCGAACGGCTCAAACAGTTTCTATCCGCGACTGTGTCGGCCTGACAAAAACCAACAGGAGAAATCCAATGAAAAAACTGATTTTGACGACTGCACTTGTTGCGCTCACCGCTGGCGCAGCATTCGCAGAAAGCCACTCTGTCGTCCGTCTGGGCACCGAGGGCGCCTACCCTCCGTATAACTTCCTCAACGACAAGGGCGAAGTTGACGGCTTTGAGCGCGTACTGGGCGACGAGCTTTGTGCACGTGCCGAGCTGACCTGCGAATGGGTCACGAACGACTGGGACTCGATCATTCCGAACCTCGTTTCGGGCAACTATGACGTGATCATCGCCGGTATGTCGATCACCGAAGAGCGCGATCAGGTTATCGACTTCTCGGACCCCTACACGCAGCCCGATCCGTCGGCTTTCGTCGCGATGTCCGATGGTGTTGATCTTGCCGGCGGTGTGATCGCTGCGCAGTCGGGCACCATTCAGGCCGCTTACGTAGCCGCTTCGGGTGCAACGCTCCTTGAATTCGCAACGCCCGAAGAATCCGTCGCCGCCGTCAAGAACGGTGAAGCGGATGCGGTTCTGGCCGACAAGGCCTATCTCCTCCCCATCGCGGACGAAGATGCAGAGCTTTCGATCGTCGGTGAAGACGTTCTGATCGGTGGCGGCGTGGGTCTCGGTCTGCGCGAGAGCGATGGCGAGCTGAAGGCCAAGTTCGATGCGGCAATCCAGTCCATGAAGGCGGATGGTTCTCTCAACAAGCTCATCGAAGAATGGCTGCCGGGTTCGGCACTGTTCTAAGACAGACAAGGGCGGCGGGCTGTCCCGCCGCCCCCTCATTTTCGGACTGATCCCATTTTTGACTTTTGCGTAGATCCGGCCTCGCTTGAAACGGCGAAGTGGTTTGCTTGCTACCTTACGACGGGCAAGCATCTTTCTTTGTATTGGTCGTTCGGAACCGTCCTTTTGCTTCTCGCCATTACGGCACCTGTCGCGCTTGCTCTTGGATTTGGTGGCGCGAGTGCCGCGAGAAGCGCTTTTGCACCGCTCCGTCTTGTCGGCAAAACCTATATTGCGATTGTCCGCGGCGTTCCCGATATCGCGTTTTTCCTCTTTTTCGTCATTGCCTTGGACCAAGGGTTCGAGTGGCTGCGCCATCAGATAAAGTGCCCCGACTGGGATCAACCGATCCGCCAAGGAAATGATTTCATCGTGTGTGCTGCTGCCAAACTTCCGCTGTCGAATGCGCCGCAATGGATCCACGAGGTCTATGGCTTTTCGCTTGCGGTCATCACATTCGCCATCGTGTTCGGCGCCTTTGCCGCCAACGTCCTCTTTGGCGCGATGCGGGCTGTGCCCCATGGCCAGATCGAAACCGCCCTTGCCTACGGCATGACCCAGCGCCAAGCCTTTTGGCGTGTGCTGGTCCCGCAAATGTGGGTTTATGCACTCCCTGGGCTCTCGAACCTCTGGATGGTTCTCATCAAATCGACACCGCTTCTCTTCCTTCTCGGGGTTGAGGACATCGTTTATTGGGCCCGCGAACTTGGCGGGACCAAGACGCCGCGCTTTACAGATTACCCGCATGGCAACTGGCAGATGTGGTATTTCCTCGGGCTTTTGGTGTTCTACCTGCTGTTCACCCGCGTCTCGGAGGTCTTCTTTGACCGTCTGATGAAGCGCCTCTCTCATGGCCAGGCCACGACCGCAGGCGAAGCACAGAGGAAAGCGGTATGAGCTGTTGGGATGTCATCGCAGACTATGGCCTACGCTCGCTCGGGATCGGCGAACGGCTCTTGCCTAAGTCCGACTTTACGATCTGCCAACAGGTCGTGCTTATCGGCTCGGGGATGATCTGGAACATCTATTTTGGCGTTCTGGCTATTGTGGCTGGCTTTTTCCTTGCGACGGCTGTGGCATTGGGCAAAGCGGCACGCTCGCCGTTCCTGCGCAAACCCTCTGAATGGTTCATCTTCGTGTTCAGAGGCTCACCGCTCTTTATCCAGTTCTTCTTTGCCTATTTCCTGTTTTTATCGCTCAAAGGCGTGTTCCCCATCCTGTCGCCGTTGACTTCGGCGTCGCTGGGTGCGCTCATCGTTCTATTCCTGAATACCTCTGCCTATACGGGTGAAATTTTCTATGGGGCGCTACAGTCGATCCCCAAAGGCGATGTCGAAGCCGCAGACGCCTATGGCATGACAGGATGGGCGCGGTTCAAGCGTATCATTTGGCCGACCATGCTCCGTCTTGCCTGGCCCGCCTATACAAACGAAGCGATCTTTCTCTTTCACGCGACCACCTTGGTCTTTTTCTCGGGCTTTCCCGCCTCGCAGCAAAAGGGCGACGCGCTGTATTACGCGAACTATTTCGCGGACAAGACCTTCAACCCCTTCATACCTTATCCCATTCTTGCCTGTTATTTCATCCTTCTGACCCTGATTGTGATCGGTTTGTTCGGTCTGGTGAACGCGCGGCTCAATCGGCACCTGCCGCAAGGGCAGAAAAGCAAAATTCGCTTGCGCCCTAAACTGATCAGGTAGTATCACTTAAATATGATCAAATTTTGGGGGACTGCTACATCCCGAAATCTGTTTGATCTGAAAGGTAATCTGGGCCAAGGGCATGGACCATTCAGCGCATACATTGGGTATGCGCATGATCTGGAGTCTGCCCTGCCCGACAGGTGAGACATGAAAAACTGGCTATTGGAGCGGCCTGAGGTTCGCAGCATTCGCTGCGGCGCTTCTGACTTGAACGGAATTGCACGCGGAAAGCGCGTTCCTGTTCGCTTTATCGATAAAATTCTTTCCGACGGGATGCGTTTCCCGCTTTCTGTGATGAACCTTGATGTTTGGGGAGAAGATGTCGAAGACAGCCCTCTCGTCTTCGAGATCGGCGATCCTGACGGGATATTGCGTCCGACCGAACGTGGTTTTGTGCCGATGCCTTGGCTCTCGACACCGGCGGCGCTCTTGCCGCTCTGGATGTTCACCGAAGACGGCAACCCCTATGACGGCGACCCGCGCCATGCTCTCGCTGCGGTTCTCGATCGTTACAAAGCGCTCGGCCTAACCCCCGTCGTTGCGACCGAAATGGAGTTTTACCTTGTCGACGACAGCGGCAAGGAAATCCGCCAACCCAAAAGCCCGCGCTCTGGCAAACGGCGTCCCGGTGCCGAGATGCTTTCGCTGCGCGCCCTCGACAGCTTCGATATCTTCTTCAACGAGCTCTACGATGCTTGTGAGGCGATGGACATTCCCACGGATGCGGCAACCTCCGAAGTGGGGCTTGGCCAGTTCGAGATCAACTTGATGCATGTCGATGACGCTCTCAAAGCGGCCGATGACGCCTATCTCTTCAAAATGCTTGTGCGCGGTTTGGCCCGCAAACACGGCATGGCGGCCTCCTTTATGGCAAAGCCCTACGAGGACTATGCCGGCAACGGGATGCATGTGCATTTCTCGGTCGTCGACAAAGACGGGAACAACGTATTCGCAGACGGTAGTTACGAAGGCTCGCCCATTCTCAAACAGGCGATTGCAGGCTGTCTCAAGGGGATTAAAGATCTTGCACTGATCTTTGCCCCGCACGGCAATTCCTATCAGCGTCTTGTGCCCGAGAGCCACGCCCCGACCGGTATTTGCTGGGCCTATGACAACCGGACGGCCTCTGTGCGAGTCCCGGGTGGAAGCCTCAAGGCACGCCGCATCGAGCACCGCGTTGCAGGGGGGGATGTAAACCCCTATCTTTTCCTCGCGGCTGTTCTGGGTTCCGCACTCATCGGGATCGAAGACGGTCTTACCCCCCCACCACCCATTTCGGGCAATGCCTATGAGCAAGAGATCGACCAGATCCCCGACACTTGGGAAGACTCGATCAAGACCTTCGAGGCAAGTAAGTTCGCGCGGCGCATCTTCTCGGAGCGTCTGATCGAAAACCTTGTGATGACCAAGCAACAAGAGCACCACTATCTGTCGGAACTGTCGACCGAAGAGCAGCTGGATCTTTATCTCGATACGGTCTGAGTGGTCTTGCCGCCTCGGCGCGGCGAGATTACCTTTATCCTATCTACCTATAAGGTGACTCATGAAAATCGGTATCCTGCAAACAGGACACTCTCCCGATACGCTCCGCAACACTTTGGGTGATTACGAGCATCTTTTCCACAAACTCCTCGGCAGCGGGGATTTTGAATTTGAAACGTTCAATGTCGTCGATATGGAGTTTCCATCGTCGGTGAACGACTGTGATGGCTGGCTTCTGACGGGCTCGAGACATGGGGCCTACGAGGATCATCCGTTTATCCCGCCTCTCGAAACCTTTATCCGGGATGCCTATGCCGCCCATGTTCCCATGGTCGGCATCTGCTTTGGCCATCAGATCATCGCCCAAGCACTCGGCGGCAAAGTCGAGAAGTTCAAAGGCGGCTGGGTCGTCGGCCGACAAACCTATGACTTGGACGGGCAAAAAGTGGCGCTGAACGCCTGGCACCAAGACCAGGTAGTCGTCCGCCCCCAAGGTGCAACGGTTGTCGCCTCTAACGAGATGTGCGAGAACGCGGCACTTGTTTATGATGACAGGATTTTCACGGTTCAGGCACACCCTGAATTTCGCTCCGACTATATCGAGGGCCTTGCCACCACGCGTGGCCCCGGCGTTGTCCCGGATCCCCTTCTCGAACGGGCGCTGAACAACCTCGACAAACCCACCGACAACGACTTGCTCGCGCGTCGGATAACAGACTTTTTCAAGACGAAAGCATCTTCACATGAGCGACTGGACTGACAACCTCCCCGAAGCGGCCAAAGACTATTTGGCCGGACGGCGACTGGATGAAGTCGAATGTATCGTCTCGGACCTTCCCGGCATTGCTCGGGGCAAAGCGGTTCCCGCGACCAAATTCGCACGTCAGGAGTATTTCCATCTCCCTGATAGCATCTTTTACCAAACGATTACCGGCGAATGGGGCGATGCCGCAGGCGACGAAGGCTTTATCGAGCGCGATATGATCCTGCGCCCCGATATGGAAACCGCGACCGCAGCACCTTGGACAGGAGACCTTACGCTTCAGGTGATCCATGACGCCTATGACCGCAAAGGCCGCGAGATCGAATATTCGCCGCGCAATGTGCTCAAGCGCGTTGTCGAGCTGTATCGCAAGCAAGGCTGGGAACCCGTTGTTGCGCCCGAGATGGAATTCTATCTTGTGGCCCGCAACCTCGACCCCGCCAAGAATATCGAGCCGATGATGGGCCGTTCGGGGCGTCCTGCCGCTGCACGTCAGGCCTATTCGATGACGGCGGTGGACGAATTCGGTCCCGTGATCGATGACATCTACGACTTTGCAGAAGCCCAAGGGTTCGAGATCGACGGCATCACCCAGGAAGGCGGCGCAGGCCAGCTCGAGATCAACTTGCGCCACGGCGATCCCGTCAAGCTCGCAGACGAAGTGTTCTTCTTCAAACGTCTGATCCGCGAAGCGGCGATGCGTCACAATTGTTTTGCCACCTTTATGGCCAAGCCGATTGCCGACGAGCCAGGTAGCGCGATGCATATCCACCATTCGGTGATCGACATCGAGGAT
This sequence comes from Marivivens sp., assembly GCA_023255435.1. GTDB lineage: Bacteria > Pseudomonadota > Alphaproteobacteria > Rhodobacterales > Rhodobacteraceae > Marivivens. The sequence goes on along the minus strand of JALRIK010000003.1, from coordinate 36,810 downwards.
GGCACGAACATCTTCTCCGGTCCTCAGGGTGGCGAGACGGATGCCTTTTTCCACTTTATCGGTGGTCTCCAGAACCATCTTCCAAGTGCGATTGCGGTTCTTGCGCCTTATGTGAACAGCTATCGCCGCTATGTGCGGGATCATGCGGCTCCGATCAATCTGATGTGGGGACGCGACAACCGCACCACGGGTATTCGCGTTCCGCTCTCTGGCCCGTCATCGCGCCGCGTCGAGAACCGACTTGCGGGTATGGACTGCAACCCCTACCTCGGGATCGCGGCGTCGCTCGCCTGTGGCTATCTCGGTCTGATGGAAGAAAAGCGCGCAGGCCCCTCGTTCAAGGGCGACGCTTATGAAGGCGAGGAAGATATCCCCCGCGTCATGGGCGATGCGCTTGATCTCTTTGAAGAGGCGACAAAGCTGCACGAGGTCCTAGGGCCCGAGTTCGCTCGTGTCTATTCCATCGTCAAACGCAATGAATACGAAGAGTTCCTTCAGGTGATCAGCCCATGGGAACGCGAACATCTTTTGCTGAATGTATGATGGGCTCCGCGCTTCATCTGAATGACAAAGAGGCCCAGTTTCCCCCAAGCTGGTATGCCGCCACGGCCACGATCCCGCCTGAACGCCCCCGTTTGAAGGGACGGATAAAGGCTGACGTCTGCATCATAGGGGCCGGCTACACAGGTCTTCATGCGGCCCTCACTTTGCGCGAGCGTGGACTATCGGTCGTCGTTCTTGAGGCGCACCGCGCAGGCTGGGGGGCTTCTGGACGCAATGGGGGCCAAGTCGGGTCTGGCTATAACAAAGGCCCTATGTGGCTTGAGCGGCACGTTGGCAAAACCGAAGCGCGGCTTTTGTGGGACCTGTGCGAGGACAGCAAAGCCCTTGTTCGCGAGAGTGTGGAGCGTTTTGCGCCGGATGCCCTCTATAAACCGGGGGTCGCCCATGGCGTTCAAAGCCCCCGAGAGTTCGAGCACCTCAAGCGCGAGACCGAGCATCTCTCGCGGCATTACGGCTATAGCCAAACGGAGCTTTTTGCGGGCGATGATTTTCGGAACCTTGTGAAAACGCGCCTCTACAAAGGCGGGACGCTCGATCACGGCGCGGGGCATATCCACCCTCTCCGCTATGCGTTGGGTCTTGCCTCTGCCGCTGCTTCGGCAGGTGCCCAGATTTTCGAACGCTCCGAGGTGCACCACATCGAGCAGGGCAAGACACTCCGCATTCAAACCGCTCTGGGGCATGTAGAGGCGGATCACCTGATCCTTGCAGGCAATGGTTACCTGCCGCAGATCGAAAAACACTATGCTGCACGCGTCATGACGGTGAACAGTTTCATAGGGGCGACTGCTCCACTTGGAGACACCGCCAAAGAGGTGCTCTCGCGCGATGTGGCGGTCTATGACGACAGCAATGTGGTTAATTACTTTCGACTGTCCGAGGACGGGCGCTTGCTGTTCGGGGGTCGCGCCAATTACTCGGTCAAGTTCCCCAAGGATATGGGCACAAAGCTCCATCGCCGCATGGCAACGATGTTCCCGCAGATCGCGGATATTCCATTCGATTATGTGTGGGGCGGGACGCTTGGTGTGACCTATACCCGTCTTCCCGCAGTTTTGCGTGTTGCGCCGAATATCGTCGCTGCGGGCGGCTATTCTGGCCAAGGTGTCGCTCTCGCCGGTCTTGCGGGAAAGGTCATGGCCGAAGCCGTCGCAGGGCAAGCCCAAAGGTTTGATACGCTTGCGCTCTTGCCAACGGTCCCCCTCCCCAGAGGTCAGATGACAAGAGCTGCTCTTTTGACGCTCGCAATGAGCTGGGCCACGCTGCGAGACAAGATCGGTCTCTAGCGTGATCCGCTTTTATTTGCCCATTTTGGACAATTTGGTCTGAAGCTCGGCAAGCTGCTTCTTGATCGCATCAAGATCATCGCCCTTGGACTCGTCTTCGGTGGCGGGGCCAGAACTTCCCATAAAGTTGCCCATGCCACCGGTCATAGCCTTGAAGAATGCCGCTTGCTGCGCCTGCATAGCTTCAAATCCCGGCATCTTGGCCATCGGGCTGGCCTTGGCCATGTTTTCCATCATCTTGGACTGACCATCTCGCAGCATCTCGAAGGACGCAGCAAGGAACTGGGGCACCACCGATGAGGCTTGTGAGGTGTAAGAACGCACCAGATCGGTGAGCACGTCCACAGGCAAAACACTTTCGCCGCGGCTTTCATGTTCGGCAATGATTTGAAGGAGATATTGGCGGGTCAGATCATCGCCGGACTTGAGATCCACAATCTGAACTTCACGGCCTTCGCGAATAAAGCTCGCGATGTCTTCGAGGGTCACATAATCGCTTGTCTCGGTATTATAGAGACGGCGGCTTGCATAGCGTTTGATGAGTAGCGGTTTGTCTTTATCGGCCACTGGGTCCTCCCGAAACTGTGCGGCATTGCAGAAAGCCTATGCTGCCTTCGCACAAAAAGAAAGGGTGAGCTTTGCAGCTCACCCTTTGCACTTTTTCCAATCCAATCAGGGAGGAGGGAGGAGTTGGATCGGAAGGGACTTTGCGATTACTTCGCAGCAGCCGTTGCTTTCTTGGCAACAGCGGTCATTTCTTCGCCGGCCTTCTTTGCAGCTGCAGTCATGTCTTCGGTCATGGTCTTGCCAGCGGACATCATCAGCTCGAGGGTCTCGGTCTGAACTTTCTTGGCGATTTCAGCGAAAGCAGCCATGTGCTCTGCAGCCGACTCAGCCGAGGCCGAAGCGAAATCGGTAACCGACTTGGCGTAGTCAGCAGGCTCGGCCTTTGCTTTGGAAACTTCGGTTACCTTTGCAAGGGTGTCCTGGGTCCACTTTGCCGAAAGGTCGGTCGACTGCTTTGCAGCAGCGATAGCGACTGCCGACATCTTTTCTGCGAGAGCTGCCTGAGCTTTGTAGGCATCTTCCATAGCTTTGGTGTCAACCGGGAAAGCACCCATGACGTCTTTGAACATAGCGGTGAAGTCTTGAGTCTTAGCCATTTTACTTACCTTTCAGAACCTGCGGCGTCTGAGCCGCTTTACGTTTGTCTTGGTAAGAATATGCATGCTGCAGTGCAGCAAATCAAGTATTTTTCTGCGACGCAGCAAGAAAAATTCTGCATCGCAGTATTTTCAAATACTTAGCTGCCGGACTTCTGACCACCAAGTGACTTAACGTAAGTTCCAGGCGCTTCTGCAAGCACAGGGTGAGTGGAATCACCAGGGGTTCTCGCAGGTATCTGCACCCCTGCCCGTTTCTGCAGCCACTCGTTCCAAAGCGGCCACCAAGACCCCTCGTGCTGTTCGGCCCCTGCTTTCCAGTCGTCAGGAGAAAGGCTTAGGTCGGGATTGGTCCAATGGCCGTATTTGACCTTGGTCGGGGGATTCACGATCCCTGCGATATGGCCGCTTCCCGAAAGGATAAACGTCTTGTCCCGAGACCCCATCTTTTGCACGCCGCGATAGGACGAGCGCCAAGCGGCAATATGGTCGGTGTCACAAGCAATCGCGCAAAGCGGGACTTCGACCTCGGAAAGGTTCACATCGTGTCCGCAAATCCTGAAGGTCTCGGCAGCGAATTTGTCTGCCTGGCAAAGACCGCGAAGATATTCGACAACCATTTTGGCCGGAAGGTTCGTGCCGTCCCCGTTCCAATAGAGAAGATCGAACGCAGGCGGTGTCTCGCCCATCATGTAATAGCGGATTGCTGGTTTATAGATGAGATCGTTCGAGCGCAGGAACGAGAAAGTGCGCGACATATAGAAACTGTCGAGAACACCCGTCTTGTTCGCCTCGGCCTCGATCCCGTCGACAAAGTCGTCCGTCAAAAAGACCCCGACTTCACCCTGATCCGAAAAATCCGTCAAGGTGGTGAAGAAGGTGGCGGCATTGACCGAAGTATCCCCCCTTTGCTTCATCAAAGCGAGCGTAAGAGACAGCGTCGTGCCCGCGATGCAATATCCGACGACATTGATCTGTTCCACACCGCAGATGGATTTTACCTCGCGGATTGCGGTCAGATAGCCGTCCTCGACATAGTCATCCATGCCGATCTGGGCATAGCTTTCGTCGGGGTTCACCCAAGAGACGACAAAGAGCGTATAACCCTGATCGACGATCCATTTGATCAAGGAGTTCTGCGGCTTGAGGTCGAGAATATAAAAGCGGTTGATCCACGGCGGGAAGATCAACAAAGGCATCTCGTGAACGGTCTCGGTGGTCGGGCTGTATTGGATCAGCTCGAACATATGGTTACGGAAAACCACTTTGCCCTTTGTGGTCCCGATATTCTCGCCCACCGAAAACGCGGATTTATCGGCAAGTGTGACAACCAATTCGCCGTTGTTGGCCTCGAGATCCTGAACGAGGTTTTCTAGTCCGTCGATAAGGCTCTGTCCCTCGGTCTCGATCGCGCGCTCAAGGGCGTCGGGATTGGTGCCGAGGAAATTGGTGGGGGCCATCATATCCATGATCTGTTGACCGAAATACTGGAGCCGCTTGCGCTCCACCTCTGTCACGCCCTCCATTTCGGCCAATGCGGCCTGCATGGTTTGGGTGCCGATCATGTATTGCTGTTTGAGATAGTTGAAATAGGGATGCGTTTTCCAAAGCGGATTGGTGAAACGGCTATCGTCGGGCGTTTCATCGACAGGCGCTTCGAGCTTGCCTTGGGCGAGGAGAGTTTGCGCCTCGATGAAATGCTTAACGGATTTCCCCCAATACTCGAGTTGCTGCTCGAAAACCTTGGCGGGATTATGAATCATCTCGTTGAAATAGGCCGCCCCGGCCTTGAGATAGAGCTCCTGAGACGGGCCTTGGAGATCGATCGGGACCTCTCGCTTGTGCGTCAGGACGTGGGCGATGCGCTGGCTAAGCTGCTCAACTCTTTGAAGATTAGCCTCAAAACGGGCGCGCGCTTCGGAGCCTGCGTCATCTTCGACCAAATCATTAGTTGTCATACGGCCCTCCCCACCATACATTTCGCACATGCAGCATCGCCTTGGTTCTTGGGCCTAGGCGCAAGCTGAGTCGGGTTCAGCCCGCACCACAAGGAGACGTCGCAAGTGAAGTATATGTATACATACGACTTGATGGAAAGTGTTCGTAACACAAACCAATGGCTTGGCGCATCTGCGCGCGCATTTGCCGCGTATCCAGGGATGTCCGCGTTGGCCAATCCTTTTGTGGAGTGGGTCGGAGCTTGGGGCGAAGTCACCGAGCGCACATTCGAGCGCATGGTCGTCAAACCCGACTGGGGTATCCCTTCGATTTCCATGAGTGACGGCAAGGACCACCTTGTGCAGGTGGAAAAGGTGATCAAACGCGATTTTGGTGACCTGATCCATTTCAAGGTTCTGGGGCGCAAACCGCTTGCCCGCCGAATTCTGCTTGTCGCTCCGATGTCGGGCCACTATGCGACCCTCCTTCGCAAAACAGTGATATCTCTACTGCCCGATTGTGAAGTCTATATGACGGACTGGCACAATGCGCGCGATATCCCCGTGAGTGCTGGCAAGTTCGATGTCGAGGATTATACCCTCTATCTCGTTGACTTCATGAAATATCTGGGCAGCGATCTCCATGTGATCGCGGTTTGCCAGCCTGCTCCGCTCACTCTGGCGGCAACGGCCTATCTTGCCGAAGAAGACCCCAAGGCCCAGCCGCGTTCGCTCACCCTGATCGGCGGCCCCATCGACCCCGAAGCGAACCATACCGAAGTCACCGACTTTGGCCGCTCGGTGACCATGGGCCAGCTTGAACAAACAATGATCCAGCGCGTCGGCTTCAAATACGCGGGTGTTGGTCGCCTCGTTTACCCCGGTCTCTTGCAACTCGCGTCGTTCATTTCGATGAACGCCGACAAACACACCAAAGCGTTCCAAGACCAGATCTTCCGTGCGGCCAAAGGGGCGACCTCGGATCATGACAAGCACAACGTCTTTTACGACGAGTATCTTGCCGTGATGGACATGACGGCGGAGTTCTACCTCTCGACCGTCGAACGCGTGTTCAAGAACCGAGAGATTGCGCGTAATGTCTTTACTGTGGCCGGACGTCCCGTGGATATTTCCAAGATCACGACAGTCGCCGTCATTACGGTTGAAGGCGAAGAGGACGACATCTCGGCACCCGGACAGTGCAAAGCTGCGCTCGGTCTTCTGACGGGTCTCCCCGAGGACAAGAAGGCCGCGCATCTCGAGCCGGGCGCAGGTCACTACGGGATTTTCGCGGGCAAAAGCTGGCGGAACAACATCCGCCCCTTGGTCCTTGAATTCATCGACGCGAATTCGGCCCCTAAAAAGCCGCGCGTTGTGGCGACAAACGCCTAATCACCTAAGAACGAGCGGCTGGCGCATGAACGACCGAAGCAATTCGGTCGTGGCTTGCGGTTGATCGAGTAAGGGCACATGCCCCGCCCCTTGCACCACTTCGAGTTTGGCATAGGGGATCAATTCAGCCATGAATTCGTGCCGTTTGCGCGGGGTGACGCCGTCTTCGTCACCGCACATCACCAAAACGGGCTGTTTGATCTTGCGGGAGGTGCCTTGTTGGTCCTTGCGACGCTGGAACGCGCGGAGCTGGCGAACCGTTGCATCCGTTCCATTGGCACGGGCCATCGTAATGACCTTGGCGATCCCGTCATTGCGGGTGTTACCCCCCACGAACCACCCTTTCGAGACATTTTCCCGCACCACATCTTCCAGTCGTCCGGCCTTGATCGAAACGATCTGGGTCTCTCTTGCGGCGGCGTCCTGAGGTGTATCCGCAAGCGGCGTCGCCCCGATCAGAGCGATACGCGTGACGCGTTCGGGGGCACGGCGCAACACCTCCAAAGCAACCGCACCGCCGAGACATTGCCCGACAAGCGCAAATTTCATCGGCGCGGCCGATAGGATCTCGGAGGCCATTTCCTCGATCCGCTCGTGCGTGGACGTTGGAGCGATCATCACGGACATATCGCGCCCCAAAGCGGTCATCTGGGTGGCAAAAACCCGCGCGTCACAAAACAATCCTGGAAGGAACAACAATGGCTCAGCCATTGGCGCCCCCTCGCGTCAAATACTGCATCTTAACCCCGTCTTATGTCTTTCTGACATTTTGACCGGATGATACACGGCTCGATTGCATTGAAAAGCGCAACTCTTCGCAATCACGGGAAAATTCTTTGAGAGTGGTGAATGCGTTGCCCTAGAGTCGCGATAGAACCTTGGTCACGCTATAGCTGATCAGCGAGAGGCATTCAGGCGTCGAAAAACGGTGATCCGCCCCTTTGACAAGGGTCAGGCGCATATCTTTTCCTTGGGCATGATCCAAGAGACGGATCGCAACCGATTGATCGACGTCGGCATCCGCTGTGCCTTGGAGAAACCGCACAGGAAAAGGCAGCGCCAGCGGGGAACGGAGCACCAAGCGATTGCGCCCCTCTTCGATCAAACGCTTGGTGATGATGTAGGGATCGCCATAATCCGACGGCAAAGCAACTTTGCCTTTGCTTTCCAATTCGGCCTTTTGGGCGGCACTGAAACCGTTCCACATACTGTCTTCGGTGAAATCGGGCGCGGCGGCAATGGTCACAAGACCCGCCACCTTGTCAGGCATCTCGCGCGCGACAAGCAGCGAGATCCAACCGCCCATCGAAGAACCAACAAGCACGGCAGGCCCTTCCACCAAAGACAGGGCCGCGCAAGCATCCTCGAACCAGTCGCCGATTGCGCCGTCCTCGAAATTGCCGTCGCTGACTCCATGACCCGAATAGTCGAAACGCAGGAAAGCACGGCCTTGTGCTTTGGCCCAGTCTTCGAGATGGATCGCCTTGGTGCCTTCCATATCCGACTTGAACCCGCCGAGGAAAACGACCGCAGGCAAAGCCCCATTGGTATAGTTGTAAGCGATACGGCGGCCCTGCGGGGTGGTCAGAAAGTCAATCACGGATGAAATACCTTTTATCTGGTTCTGGGACAGTGACACCATAAACGGCCCCTTGGTGACAAGGGCCACAGTCGCGAAAGTCACATTTACAAGGGATAATCTCGGAGGCATCAACTTCGAGACTTGACGTTGCCGAGTGCCAGCGCCATGAAAAAGCCCGAACATATTACCCGCAACCGGGCGTTCCGTGGGCGCCAAACTGACGAGGAGCTAGGCTGATGAGCCAGATTTCCCTTACATTTCCCGATGGCAATTCGCGTTCTTATGACGCAGGTGTGACCCCTGCAGAAGTCGCAGCATCGATTGCCACGTCTCTGGCCAAGAAAGCCATTTCCGCGCAGGTGAACGGCAAGCACTGGGATCTCCAGTGGCCGATCCACGAGGATGCGCAGATCGCCATCAACACGATGAAGGACCCTGCCCCCGCTTTGGAGCTGGTCCGTCATGACCTCGCGCACATCATGGCACGCGCCGTGCAAGAGATTTGGCCCGATGTCCAAGTCACGATCGGACCCGTCATCGAAAACGGCTGGTATTACGATTTTGACCGCAAAGAGCCCTTTACGCCAGAAGACCTCGCCGTCATCGAAAAGAAGATGCGCGAGATCATCAACAAACGCGACGACGTGCGCACCGAAGTCTGGGACCGTGACCGCGCGATCCAGCACTACAAGGACAAGGGCGAGCCCTATAAGGTCGAGCTGATCGACGCGATCCCCGGCAACGAGCCGCTGCGCATGTATTGGCACGGCGAGTGGCAGGATCTTTGCCGTGGCCCGCACCTTCAGAACACGGGCCAAGTGCCTGCGGATGCGTTCAAGCTCATGAATGTTGCCGGTGCCTATTGGCGCGGAGATTCAAACCGTGCACAACTTCAGCGGATTTACGGCGCCGCGTTCCTTAACAAAGAAGACCTCAAGGCCTATCTGACCCGCCTTGAAGAAGCCGCCAAGCGCGATCACCGCAAGCTCGGCAAAGAAATGGACCTCTACCACATGCAGGAAGAGGCCCCCGGTCAGGTGTTCTGGCACCCGAACGGCTGGACGGTCTACACCACGCTCCAAGACTACATGCGCCGCCAGCAGCGCCGCGATGGTTATGTCGAGGTGAACACGCCGCAAGTGGTGAACCGTAAACTCTGGGAAGCGTCGGGCCACTGGGAGAACTATCAGGAAAACATGTTCATCGTCGAAGTGGACGAGGATCATGCCCGCGAAAAGACCGTGAACGCGCTCAAGCCGATGAACTGCCCCTGCCACGTTCAGGTGTTCAACCACGGTCTCAAATCCTATCGCGATCTTCCGCTGCGCATGGCCGAATTCGGCTCGTGCAACCGCTATGAACCCTCGGGCGCATTGCACGGGATCATGCGTGTGCGCGGCTTTACGCAAGACGATGCGCATATCTTCTGCACGGACGACCAGATCGAATCCGAAACGAAAAAGTTCATCGAATTCCTCTCCAAGATTTACGACGACCTCGGCTTCCATAACTGGAAGATCAAACTCTCGACCCGCCCTGAAAAGCGCGTCGGCAGCGATGAAAGCTGGGATCGTGTCGAAGCGGCCTTGGGCGATGCCTGCAAAGCCGCCGGCTATGATTATGAAATCCAGGAAGGTGAAGGCGCGTTTTATGGCCCCAAGCTCGAGTTTGTTCTGACCGACGCCATCGGCCGTGACTGGCAGTGCGGCACGCTTCAGGTGGACCCGAACCTACCCGAGCGCCTCGATGCAAACTACATCGGGCAAGACGGCGCAAAGCACCGTCCCGTCATGCTCCACCGCGCGGTGCTCGGCTCGTTCGAGCGTTTCATCGGCATTCTGATCGAAGAGCATGCGGGTAAATTCCCGTTCTGGCTCGCGCCGCGTCAGGTCGTCGTTGCTTCTATCGTCTCTGATGCCGACAGCTATGTGCATGAAGTGGTCGAGATGCTCAAAGCCAAGGGCATCCGCGCCGAAGCTGACACACGCAACGAAAAGATCAACTACAAGATCCGCGAGCACTCGCTCGGCAAGGTTCCTGTGATCTTCGCAATCGGTGCGCGCGAAGTCGAAGAGCGCACGGTGTCGGTGCGCCGCCTTGGGGAACAACAGACCTCGGTACGCTCAGTCGAAGAAATGGTCCAAGAGCTTGCCGCCGAGGCAACGCCGCCCGACCTTCCTTGATCAAAACATCATAAACGACTGAAAAGGCGCACTTAAAAGTGCGCCTTTTCTTCATCGGGCTTACCCGCGGCAATCGCAAGAAGCCCGCCAAGCCCCGCCATTCCGATGGGGAACATCGTTGCAAAGTTGAAGCCGAAGGCGCCATACATCGCCAAGGCCGAGACGAGCATCAGCACTCCGCCCCAAAGCGCCCGCGCCCGCGCCATTCCACCCCCTGCAATTGCCAAGAGCGGAGCAAGGAAACTCGCCGCTTTGATAAACTCGGGGTTGGTCACGAAACCGAAAGCCTCTCCGACCTCCTGATAGCTTTCGGTGAGTGAGACGTAGCCATAGCTCACAAAGCCAACGACCACTCCGATCAATCCGGCAAAAATCCCTAGCATCAGTGCGGCGTTGCGCATTGCGGTCTCCTTCTTGGGGCGTTCAGGTCACATAAGTGCGGCGTATGGATTATCCAAGCAGTGCGTCCTGAACATCTTTCTTCCAGCCGAGATAAAGCCGTCCCTCGTGTTCGATCACGGGACGTTTCATCAGCGTCGGGTGGAGGGCCAACACTTCGGCGGGTGGCATGGCTTTTTCCGCATCGGACAAGCCGCGCCAAGTGGTCGAAGCCCGATTGATCGCCGCATCGCCAAAGGCCGCGAGAATGGCAGAACGGTCCGCATCGGTCAGCCCATCCGCGCGAACGTCGATCACCTCGGGCGCGTGTCCGTTTTCTGCCAAAGCTTTGAGCGATTTGCGGCAAGTGTCACAGGTTTTTAGTCCAAAAAAGCGCATTTTCTCTCCATTTTCCGCTATTTGAGGGAAAAGTAGTGCCAATGACAAGGTTGTCATTTGCGTTTTGAAAATCCGTGCTAAGCTTTTGGATAGGGCTTTTGGCGAGGAAGGTTCTCGCTCATTTTTTGGCCTCGACCCTTGTTCAGGGTCAAACGACAAAGGAGAGACGGGAATGCCCAGCGGCACCGTAAAATGGTTCAATACAACAAAAGGTTACGGCTTTATTGCACCTGATGGCGGCGGCAAAGACGTATTCGTCCACATTTCTGCCGTCGAGCAATCGGGTCTGACCGGACTTGCCGACAACCAGAAAGTGGAATTCGAGCTTATCGAAGGGCGCGACGGACGCCAAATGGCAGGAAGCATCAAAAAAGCGGACTGATCGTTCCGCACTGCCAGAACTACCACTTGCACAGGGCCCGCTTTCAAAGCGTCGGCCCTGCGCCCTTTTCGGGAGCCTATGTTTCTGGCTTGGACTCGGGCGCGGCTCGGCCTACAAATACCCCGACACTTGGATTGGGGGACCCTCGCGTGCAGCAGTATCACGACGCCTTGCGCACTGTTCTTGAAAAGGGCGACGTTTCAACGGATCGGACTGGAACGGGAACCGTCTCATACTTCGGGCTACAGGCACGTTATCCGCTCTCGGACGGCTTTCCCTTGGTCACGACCAAAAAGCTGCACCTCAAATCCATCATCCATGAGCTGCTCTGGTTCCTCGCAGGGGACACCAACATCAAATATCTCAAGGATAACGGGGTTTCGATCTGGGACGAATGGGCCGATGAAAACGGCGATCTCGGCCCCGTCTATGGCCGCCAGTGGCGCGATTTCCCCCAGCTCATCGAAGCAGGAAAAGACGCACGCGGTCATCCGATCTTTCATCGTGGCGGTGTGGACCAGATCAAGACCCTCGTCGAGACCATCAAGCAAAGTCCCGACAGCCGCCGTCTTGTGGTTTCGGCGTGGAATCCGGGTGAAGTCAAGGACATGGCGCTCCCGCCTTGCCACACGCTCTGGCAGGTCAAGATCAACGGCGGTAAACTCCACCTTCAGCTTTATCAGCGCTCGGCCGATATGTTCCTCGGGGTCCCGTTCAACATAGCCTCCTATGCGCTTTTGCTGAAAATGCTCGCCCATGTAACGGGCTATGAAGAGGGTGACTTCGTCCACTCGATCGGCGACGCCCATATCTATTCCAACCATATGGAGCAGGTGAAGTTGCAGCTTTCGCGCACGCCCAAGCCGCTCCCCGAAGTGCGGATCAAACGCAAGGTGACATCGCTCTTCGACTTCACCTTCGATGACTTCGAAGTCATCGGTTATGATCCCGACCCAAGCATCAAAGCACCGGTGGCCGTATGATCTCTCTTGTTGTTGCCCGCGCCCGCAATGGAGCCATCGGACGTGAAAACACGATCCCGTGGCATGCGCCCGAAGATCTCAAGTTTTTTCAACGTGAAACCTTGGGCGGCGTCATCATCATGGGCCGCAACACATGGGACAGCCTCCCCTTCAAACCGCTCAAGAACCGCGTAAACCTTGTGGTGTCGTCGAAAGGCGTGCCCGAAGCCGAGTTCGTCTATCCCTCGCTCGAGGAGGCCATCGCCGCGGCCCACGCAATGGGCCATCGGCGGATCTACGGCATCGGCGGTGCGGGGATCTATCGCGAACTCTTGCCCATAGCAGACCGGCTCTTGATTACCGAAGTGGATATGGACGTGCCCGATGCAGACACGTTCTTTCCCGAAATCAACGCCGAAAACTGGCACGAAGTGGGACGCCACACCCTGCGCGCCGAAGAACCCCGGTGCGAGCTCGTCGAACTCATCCGCAAAGTCTAACACCCTATATCTAGGCGTTTAGCGAGATTTATTTCCACATAGCGTAGTTTTTTGGGGTTGCAGGGGCGATTCTGCTGCCAGCTCTGGTTGACAGACTCTGTCACTCGGGCAAATGTGCTTCAACCCAAACGGATACAGAAACATACCTATGTATAGTCGCATCATTTGCCTTGCCGCAGCGCTTCCTTTTTTTGCAGCGGGCTGCACCGCGACCAATCCACTTGCGGACGATCTCGCCAGTTTAATCAATACGGGTGGTGAACCCTCTGAAAGTGGCGATAGCGATGGAATTACCATTTCGGGAACGACACTTTCGCCCGCGACGACGAATGCAAATGGTGTCGAGCAGATTATACGCTACGAAGCGTCAGACAGCGGGTTTGGCGGCCTATCTCGCGGATTTACTTACGTGTCGGTAAACGACACCATCGTAATCGACAACATCGCGTTTGACGGCGGAAACGTCTATACACGCGGCAACCCCGTTAGCCAGGTCAACAACTATGCGGTCTACGAGGGTGATGCGATCGCTCTTGACCCATTGACCGGTAAAACTATCCCTCAGGTCACGAATTACCGCGCACTTATTGGCTTTAGCACCAATCGAGTAGATGGAGCGCCTCGCTCGGCCTTTGCGATCAACCGCACCGGCGGTTATGTCCAGTATGGTTTTGGCGGGTTTGTGTATCAACGCGTAGGTGGCGTGACTATGCCAACAAACGGTCAAGCTGTTTTCGAGGGGGATTACGCTGGGATGCGCGTCTTTGATACGCGCGGCGGTCTCGAATTTACCGAAGGCGATATTCAGCTCGTCGTCGACTTCAACGACTTCAACAGCGGCGCAACCATCAATGGCGAGATCACCAACCGTCGCGCCTTTGATATTGACGGCAACCTCATCACGCTCGGCGGGACAGGCAACCTTGTATTGCCCGACTTGCGCATCACAGTTGCAAAGGATGACGTAGGAATTGCAGCGAACGGCGAAGTCTCGGGCACGATCGGGTCGGTGAGTATTTCCAGCGGCGGCGCGGCGCAGGCCTATGAAACCGGCAAGTATTATGCGATCCTGTCCGGTGATGCGACAACCGCGGCGGACGGTGGGGAAATCGTTGGGATTGTGGTTGTTGAATCCACCGATCCGCGCTTCACTGGGGTAAAAGCACAAGAAACGGGCGGCTTTATCGCCTATCGTTAAGATCGGCGGGCTATGGTTTTTCGTTCACTCGTTCTGGCATTTTTATGCGCGGCTTCGTCGGGCTTTGCCGAAAGCGTTGAGTTCACACCCCAAGAAGCAAGAGAAGTCGCAATTGCAGCGGTCAACGCAGGTGACTTCGAAACTGCGAATCAGCTGTCCGACGTCCTGTTGCAGCGCAACGCCAAAGACGTTTCCGCTCTGATCGTGCGTGCCCGCGTCGCCATCGCCTTGGGAGATTTCGAGGACGCTAAAACCCTTGCTGGAAGCGCGTTTTCCCTCTCAAGCAATGAACATGCCCGCTTTGCTGCGGCACGCGTCGTCGCCCTCGCCCATGCCAATCGGAACGAATTCACCCGTGCGCAATTCTGGCTCCGCCGCGCCAGACAGGTCGCGCCCGATGCCGAAGCCCGCGCGCTTGCCGCGCAGGATTTCAGGATCGTGACAGCGCGCAATCCGCTTTCGGTCTCGTTCAGTTTCGGGATCAGCCCGAGCAATAATGTGAACAACGGGAGTTCCAATTCGCGGGTGGTCGCGCCTGATTGGGCCGATTTTCTCAAATCGTTTCTTGGGAGCAGTGCAGTCGTCGGCGATGTTGTCGATCTCTCGGCAGGATCGCAGGCCATCAAAGGCTTCAATATCCAGGCGGGGCTTAGCCTTGGTTATACACTCGGCCAAACGCCGACCTCGCGCACGACCTTGACCTTTGGGGCAAGCGCAAATCAGGTGGTCTTTACCGCAGCTGAAAAGGCCGCAAATCCCACCATCGACCCACGGGCCTATTCGACGCAAAGCCTGAGCTTCGGTCTTGATCGCGTATGGGCCGCCGATGATGGCGGTTACTATGCTATCTCTCCCGAAATCGCGCAGGTCTGGTATGGTGGCTCGATTTTGAAACAGAGCCTTGCCCTCGACGCTAAGCGGTTCTGGGCGATTGACGAGCGCAACGGGTTTACACTCCTGCCGCGGTATGAATTGACGCGATATCCCGCAAGTTCAGACCAAAGCCAGACATTCGGCGTCTCAGCCCATTGGCAACATGTGCTCGAAACGGGTGGTAGGCTCGGGTTTGATCTCACTACGAGCAAGATCAGCGCAGCAGATCCGCTCAAAGCGAGTTTTGGCGGTGGCATTTCGGTTTCTTATTCCCATCCGTCGCCGGTCTTTGGCTTCGATATTTCGGGAACGGTGGGGCAAAGCTGGCGTCGGTTCGAAGGTTGGAACGGCGGAGCAGGCACGCGTTCGGATGCGACCTTCAACATCGGACTTGATGTGGCCGCTCCCAAAGCCGAGATTTACGGTTTTGTCCCCGTAATAAGCCTGAGCGGAAGCGCGACGCAAAGCGACCGCGATCTTTATGACAAAACCGTCACCAGCATCGGTCTCAATTTCCGATCCGCTTTCTAAAAGACACTTGAACTTAGGCCAAGGAACGCCAAACTCCTGAGCACACACAGGAGTTTGACGATGCCTTTGAAATACCTTCACACCATGGTGCGTGTGCTCGATCTTGAGAAATCCATCCCGTTTTACGAATTGCTCGGCCTGCGCGAAACCCGCCGCTCGGAAAGCGAAGGTGGACGTTTCACGCTCGTTTTCATGGCGCCTCCGGGTCAAGAGGAATGCCCGGTCGAGCTGACATATAACTGGGATGGGGATGACGGGCTACCTTCTGACAGCCGTCATTTTGGACACCTCGCCTATGCGGTCGACAACATCTACGAGACTTGTCAGCACCTGATGGACAATGGTGTCACGATCAACCGACCGCCGCGTGATGGCCGGATGGCGTTTGTTCGTTCGCCCGATAACGTGTCTATCGAACTCTTACAGGCTGGCGATGCTTTGGAGCCTGCCGAACCCTGGACCAGCATGCCGAATATCGGCCACTGGTAAGTAGATCGGGCGGATCAGTAGATATAACGGATCTGGTCCGTCCAATACCGCTCGACGCGGCGCAATGACGATGTGATATGGTCGATCCCGTCAAGGTCGAGCACGCCGCGATCGAGCATCCCCTCGGAGTGGCGGGAAAACAGCTCGGCAATGATCGAACGGATTTTCCGCCCTTTCTCGGTCAGGCGCACCCGCACAGAGCGGCGATCCACCTCGCAGCGCTGGTGATGCATGTATCCAAGTTCGACAAGCTTTTTGAGATTATAACTCACGTTCGACCCTTGGTAATAGCCGCGCGATTTGAGCTCGCCTGCGGTGACTTCATGCTCGCCGACATTGAACAGCAGAAGAGCCTGGACCGGATTAATCTCGATCAATCCAAGACGCTCGGATTCGTCCTTGATCACGTCAAGGAGCAGACGGTGAAGACGCTCGACAAGCGTCAGGGTGTCGAGATAACTCGTCATAAAGGCCGCATTCTGTGCGGCCATTGGCGCGTGGAATGACCCCATATTCGGGATCGAACTCAGGTGTGTCATCGGTTTCATCTCCTTCTTGGCAGCTTTGCCAAATCTAGAGATCAAACCGAGAACATTTAGTTAAACCACCACACAATAAATCGCTAAAATTGCGACAGTTTGGCGGGATCAGGCGGGGCGCGTCAAACCGTGCGCGCCTTCGGCGATCCTTGCGATCAAGGCGGCATGCTCGTCGGGTGCCTGAATTTGACCGCTCACCCATTGATAGAGGTCCTGATCGTTTTCCTCGAGCAAGGCCTCATAGGCTTCAAGCTCGGCCTCGCTCATCGCGGCAAGATGGGTGTCGGCATAGGCAGACAATATCAGGTCCATTTCCTTGATCCCACGGCGCATAGAGCGCATGGCAAGGCGTTTGATACGGATCGAGCGGTCTTCGGTCATACGTTGTCCTTTACTGCGGCGCGCAGGCGTTTTTCGAGTTGCCCCAATCGCTCTACCGAACTTGCCATTTGGGCGCGCAGGGTGCGCAATTCGGCGAATAGAGCAGAGACATCTGGCGAAAGCTCGGCTTGATCGGGATGCCCAAGGCCTTCGCCCTGCCCCGATAGCATCCACTGAAGTGAAACGCCAAGGATACCTGACATCATTTGCAAGCGGTTCGCCCGAGGCTCCTTGAGATCGTCTTCCCAAGCGCGCAGCGTTTCGAGTTTGACGCCAATTCTGGACGCCAGCTCTTTTTGGGTCAAACCCGCTGCCTCGCGCGCGGCGGTGAGACGATCACCAAAGGTGGCCTGCTCTTCGCTATACCAATTTGTTCCGTTTTCCTCGCCCATATCTCGCTCCTTGTTGGTTGCTGCTTGATCGGTGCAATCGACCACCATATGACACATTCATCCTCAAAAGACCACCGGAGCCCCCTGATGACTTTCCTCTCAGCGACACTCGACCGCGTAAAACCCTCGCCCACGATTGCGGTGACGACGAAAGCCCAAGAGCTTAAGGCGGCGGGTCGCGACATTATCGCGCTTGGTGCAGGCGAGCCCGATTTCGATACGCCCGCCAATATCCGCGAGGCTGCAAAGCGTGCCATCGATGAGGGCAAAACGCGCTATACCGCGGTCGATGGCATCCCCGAGCTGAAGAAAGCGATCTGCGCCAAGTTCGAGCGTGAAAACGCGCTGAACTATACCCCCGCCCAAGTGACGGTCGGCACAGGCGGCAAACAGGTGCTTTATAACGCGCTCATGGCAACCCTCAACGCTTGCGACGAGGTGATCATTCCCGCCCCCTATTGGGTGTCCTATCCCGATATGGTGCTTTTGGCAGGCGGCACGCCGGTCGTTGTCGAATGCACGCTCGAAAACCGTTTCAAGATTACCGCAGAACAGCTCGAGCAAGCGATCACGCCAAAAACCAAGTGGTTCCTGTTCAACTCTCCTTCGAACCCGACGGGCGCTGGCTATAATCGCGAAGAGCTCAAGGCTTTGACCGATGTCCTTCTTCGCCACCCCCACGTCTGGGTGCTAACGGATGACATGTACGAACACCTCGTCTTTGACGATTTCAAGTTCTGCACCCCTGCCGAAGTGGAGCCTGCGCTCTACGATCGCACGCTCACCGTCAATGGGGTTTCGAAAGCCTATGCGATGACCGGATGGCGGATCGGCTATGCGGCGGGTCCCGTTCACCTCATTACCGCCATTCGTAAAATCCAATCGCAGTCGACATCGAACCCCTGTTCGGTAAGCCAATGGGCGGCTGTCGAAGCCTTGAACGGACCTCAGGACTTTCTCGAGACCAATCGGGCCGTGTTCCAGCGCCGCCGCGATCTTGTTGTCTCGATGCTGAATGAGGCCAAAGGGATCAATTGCCCCGTGCCCGAGGGTGCATTCTACGTCTATCCCGATATTTCGGGATGCATTGGCAAAACCTCTGCCGGCGGCACGCGTATCGAGAATGATGAAGCCTTCGTTTCGGCTCTTTTGGAAGAAACTGGGGTCGCAGTCGTCTTTGGAGCGGCATTCGGGCTTTCCCCGAACTTCCGTGTCAGCTACGCTACATCGGATAAAGAGCTGCAGGACGCTTGTTCGCGGATCCAAGAATTTTGTGAAGGTTTGTATTAAGGGGTTGGGGATGAGCGGAGATCTTCCGGATTATTATTTTCGTGTGCGTGAAAATGGCGCCGTGGTGTTCAAAGTCGACACCGAGAACCGCCAGCGCCGCATTGAAATGAACCAGATCGCGGTGATTAACGTCAAGAACGGTGATATCAAACCCCAAGGGGACCGCATGCTCACCGAAGCCGATCTCAAAGAGATCAAGGCTTGGATGGAAGAGCGGAACCGGATCCTCATGCAGCGGGATATCGACGATATCTTCCGTGCTGTCGACCATATGAACCTCACCACGCAATGGGCGCAGGCGCGTGCGACCGACGAGCAGCTTGAAGAAGTCACGGACACCCTCTTGCTTGCAATGCATGACCTGCGAACTG
The DNA here is from genome assembly GCA_023255435.1 of Marivivens sp. Classification (GTDB taxonomy): domain Bacteria; phylum Pseudomonadota; class Alphaproteobacteria; order Rhodobacterales; family Rhodobacteraceae; genus Marivivens. The sequence continues at coordinate 18,018 of JALRIK010000003.1, read as the reverse complement.
TTCTGGTGCGCAAGAAGGCAGACCGCATCCTCAAGCCCGCGATGGTCAAAGACGGCACAAGCTGAGGCGCGAGAAAGTTACTGCGCGCCGATCTTGACCGAGTGGCCCCAGAAGCGGGCCATCATGCTGAAGGCCGCAGCGCCAAGCCCCGCCGATAAGCCGAACCATAGTCCGACTGCTCCGAGCCCGAACACGAAGGCGAGGATATAGGACGATGCCAAGCCGATGATCCAATAGCTTCCGACCGCAAGCCACATCGGCACCGTGGTATCATGCACGCCGCGCAAGAGAGACAAGGCCACGATCTGGCCGCTGTCCACGAATTGGAACATGGTCGAGACAATCACGAGCGTTGTCCCGATCGCCATCAATTCGACGATGCGTGCCTCATTCGGATCGAGGAACAGGCCAACCAACTGGCTTGGAAAGACGCAGAAAATGCAAATCACAATCACACCAAAGAAGCCCGCGATGATGATCGCTGCTTTGGCGACATCGCGAAGTTCCTCTTCGTTCTTGCTGCCATAGGCGCGGCCGGCAAGCACAGTTGCCGCTTGGCTCATTCCGACGTGGAACATAAAGGTCAGTGCCGTGAGTTGAAGCGCAATCCCATGCGCGGCAAGTTCGATCTCGCCGATCCAGCCCATCATGATGGCGCTGGCAGAAAACATTCCCCCCTCTGCCAAAGAGGTGAGGCCGATCGGGAACCCCATCCCCGCCACCTTGCGAAGCAGTTCCCAGTCAGGACGCCAAATGCGGATAAAAAGCTGAAAACGGCGCTCTTTGATACTCACATAGAAGACATTGGCGCTTACCATTCCAAGCTGGACAAAGACCGAAGCTATGGCTGCGCCGCGAATGCCAAGTTCGGGAAAACCGAATGTCCCGAAAATCAAAAGGTAGTTGATGAAGACGTTGAGAAGAATGCCACTGGTGGTGACGATAAGCTGAATTTTCGTGTGGCCCAGCGCCGAAAGGAAGGACCGCAGCGACATCAGCACCAATGCGGGTAGCATCCCGAAAACGGCGATCCGTAGGTAATCCTGAGCCAGTTGAGCCACCATCGGGGTCTGACCCAACAACTTCATCAAGAATTCCGACCACCACAAGAGCGGGAAAGCGCAGGCGAAGAAGATGACGCCAAGCCACATGGACATGCGCGTTGCGCGCCGCGCAAGAACCTCGTCACCCGCAGCAACCGCTGATGCGACAATAGGCAAAACCGCAACGCCAAAGCCGGAGCCTAGCATGAACACCACAAAGTAGATTGATGTTGCCACCGTCGCTGCCGCCAATGCGGTCACATCGTAACGGCCAAGCATCAAAGTATCGGTAAGGTGGATGGCAAAGCCCGCCAGATTTGCCCCGACGAGCGGAATACCAAGCCGCAAAAGCGCTTGAATGTGGTCCCAGACCTCTTTTTTTCGGTCGTCATCAAACTGTCCTGAAGGGTCCTCTACGCATCAGAAGCGAGAGTTTTAGGATTCAACGATCGCAAGAACGAAGCGCATAAATGAAAGTTTCTTGCTCCCTACTCCTCGCAACTTATGAGCACAATATCAGAAAACACCTCTCCGAAAGGAGGATAAATGTCTTCTCCAGTCAAATCCCCGACTTGAATTCCACCTATGAGTGAGCTGACCGACTCATGTGCGGCATCCAAATCGGCCTTGATCACGCGCGCAGGACAGGCAAGTTCACCGACAATTTCAAGCTCGGGCAAGACAGTATAGGCCGTAATGTAGTAGGGATCGAAAAGCTTGATGACGATTTGGGTCCCTGCATCATCGGGGAGCACGACACTTCGCCGGTATGTCTCGCGGATATGGCCGAATTCAAAGGTCATGGTGGCGTCTTCTCGCGGCAAGAGAGCGGCCTCTCGACCGTCTGCAAATACCGAAAGATCGCCGTTGAATTCGGGCGGCCAGTCGAGCACCAATTGGCTCAGCCGCTCGATCTCGGCAGAGGACAGCCGCATGGTTTCGTCTTCGTCGGCTCCAATTTCATGCGCAAGAAGATGGGTGAATTCCTGATCATAGAGCCAGTCCATACCGATCGCCGAAAGAGCTCCGCTCTCATCGGCGATCAAGGTGATTTTGGCTTGGACAAAGATCAGCGGCAATGCCCCGACCACCGTCGGAGCAAGGCCCAGCGCAAAGGTAATCCCCAACCAAGCCTTGCGCAAAATCACGAACCTAGATCTCCGAGCGCCAAGTGCCGTGTTTCGGTGAAAAGCCGACAAGCCTCTTTGCTTTGTCATTGGCGTAAAAGGTCTCATAGGTTCCAAGGTCGCGTTTTTGCGGAACACCTTGGTAGAAACGCTCGATCACTTCCGCAGAGGTGATCCCGACCGAGGAGTCATCGTTCGAGACGTTGAACACCTGATAGCCAAGCCCGTCCGTGTTCAGACAGCATTCCACCATCTGCGCCAGATCGCGCGCGTCGATATAAGCAAAGATATTGCGCCGACGCAGAGCGGGGTCTTTGACAAACGCGGGGAAATTCTCTGCGTATTCATGCGGCTCGATCACGTTATTGATCCGGAACCCATAGATGTCGGCGCCTGTGCGGGCCTGAAAGCTCTTGGCCGTAACCTCGTTGACGACCTTGGACATCGCATAGCTGTCTTGCGGCACAGTGGGATGCTCTTCGTCGACGGGGATATACTCGGGCTTGACCTCGCCATCGGCGAAACAGACCCCATAGGTCGTTTCGGAACTTGCAAAGATCACCTTGCGGATCCCGTATTTGGCCGCGGCATCAAGGACGTTATAGGTGCTCAGAACGTTGACCCGATAGGTTTCATTGTCGGGAACAAGCAAGATACGCGGCACGGCAGCAAAATGCACGATGGCATCATAGCGCGGCACGCCTGTCCCCGGTTCAAGCTCGTGAAAATCGGCATAGGCGTGCAGCGCATTGAGAACCTGCCCCGCATCCGTCAGATCTACCTTGATGTTGTGCACCTCTGGATGATCAAGAGGCACAAGGTCCGCATTCGTGACCTGATGCCCGAGCGAAATAAGATGGTCGACGGTATAGCGCCCTGCTTTGCCGCTCCCGCCTGTCATGAAAATACGCATTTTGGTCCTCCTTCAGCGGGAGGGTAACGTCTCGCTTGGCGTATTCAAGGCGATACTGACACGCGCTAACATAAGAGTGACAATGACCTTATGCGCGATCCCCACAGGGATCATGTAAAGTTTGCCAAAGAGGTTGTGCGTCATCACCGAGGATGTGATGGCAAGAAACCCGTCCGTGGTCGTGATGCTGGTCATGACGTCAAGATGACGGTCCCTCTCGGTGAGAATCAGAGCGTCCTGCGACACTCCCTCGATCAGAAAAAAGTCGAGTTTTTCACCGACAACAGGTTCTTTTCCACTAGACCGAGCAAAGCCGCCGATCTTCTTGACGCCAAAAAGCGAAGAGACCGCATCCCTTATTTTAAAAGCCAGACCCAATCCCGGAAGCGGGCGAGACATCACAATGTTCCAAGCCTGCATGGCGGTGAGATTACAGGAAATGGGGAGCGCGCGCACATCGAAATAGGACAATGTTTCGACAGGACCGAGGATTTGGGCTTTACGCGGCGGGTCTTGCAGAACCTGAACCTTGGACATGACGCCTCCATCTGTCGCAACCCGATAGGGATTAAGTGGAGAGGAACATCTTTCCCCCGCCCCTCGTATTTGCCATATTGTCGCAAACACAGAGAAAAGAGCAGAGCAATGGCCGACGATCTCCTGTCCGGGGCACAGCCCGAAACAACCTATGACGCGTCTTCGATCGAAGTGCTCGAAGGGCTTGAACCTGTTCGTAAGCGTCCGGGCATGTATATCGGCGGCACGGATGAACGTGCGCTTCACCACATGGTGGCCGAAATCCTCGACAACTCGATGGACGAAGCCGTTGCAGGCCACGCCAACCGGATCGAGGTCGAGCTTCACGCCGATTACTCCATTTCGGTGCGTGACAACGGTCGCGGCATGCCTGTCGATCCGCACCCCAAGTTTCCGGGTAAATCCGCTCTCGAAGTCATTCTGACCGTTCTGCACGCGGGCGGCAAATTCTCGAACAAAGCCTATTCGACCTCGGGCGGTTTGAACGGCGTCGGCTCCTCTGTTGTGAACGCGCTCTCCGATCTCATGGTCGTACAGGTCGCCCGCAACAAAGAGCTTTACGAGCAAAGCTTCTCGCGCGGTGTGCCACAGGGCCCAATCCAGAAGATCGGCGCTGCTCCCAATCGTCGCGGAACGACTGTGACGTTCCACCCCGATCCCGATATTTTCGGCTCGCTCAAGCTCAAGCCCGCCCGCCTTTACAAGATGGTGCGCTCCAAGGCCTATCTTTTCTCGGGTGTCGAAATCCGCTGGAAGTCCGACATCGACGACGGCGAAACCCCACAAGAGGCAACGTTCCACTTCCCCAACGGTCTTGCCGATTTTCTCAATCAATCGCTCGAAGGCGTGATGACCTATTCCGAGCGTCCTTTCGCGGGCAAAGTCTCGTTCGAGGAAAAGTTCGGCGTTCCCGGATCGGTCGAATGGGCCATCAATTGGACCCCATCACGGGACGGCTTCATCCAGTCCTATTGTAACACCGTTCCCACCCCCGAAGGCGGCACGCACGAAGCGGGCTTCTGGGCCGCAATGCTCAAGGGCGTGAAAGCCTACGGTGAACTCGTCGGCAACAAAAAGGCGGGCCAGATCACCCGCGAAGACATGCTCACGGGCGGCTGCGCGCTGATTTCGATCTTTATCCGCGAGCCCTCGTTTGTCGGTCAGACCAAGGACCGCCTCTCGACCGAAGAAGCTTCGCGCTGGGTCGAAACGGCTGTGCGCGACCACTTCGACAACTGGCTTGCGGCGGACACCAAATCTGCGGGTGCAATCCTCGATTTCCTCGTGCTGCGGGCCGAAGAGCGTCTTCGCCGCCGTCAGGAGAAAGAAACGGCGCGCAAATCCGCCACCAAGAAACTCCGCCTTCCGGGCAAGCTGACCGATTGCACTGCCAAAAACCGCGAAGGCACCGAACTTTTCATCGTCGAGGGCGACTCGGCAGGTGGTTCGGCCAAGGGTGCGCGCATCCGCGAAACCCAAGCGCTCCTCCCCCTCAAGGGCAAGATCCTGAACGTGCTAGGCGCCGCTTCCAACAAGTTGACCACCAACCAAGAGATCAATGATCTCTGCGAAGCGCTCGGCGTTCGTATGGGCACCAAGTTCAATCTCGACGATCTGCGCTATGACAAGATCATCATCATGACCGATGCGGACGTCGACGGCGCGCACATTGCGTCGCTCTTGATGACCTTCTTCTTTACGCAGATGCGCCCTCTGATCGATCACGGGCATCTCTATCTCGCCTGTCCGCCGCTTTATCGCCTGACCCAAGGCGCACGCCGCCTCTATGTCGCCGATGATGCAGAAAAAGAAGCAGCGATGGCCAAGGGCCTCGGCGGCAAGGGCAAGATCGACGTCCAGCGTTTCAAGGGTCTTGGCGAAATGGATGCCAAGGACCTCAAAGAAACAACGATGGACCCCAAAACCCGCAAGCTCATCCGCGTCACGATCGACGAAGACGAGCCCGGTGAAACCGGCGACCTTGTCGAACGTCTCATGGGCAAGAAACCTGAACTGCGTTTTCAATACATCCAGGAGAATGCAAAGTTTGTCGAAGAACTCGACGTTTGAGCCAAGTTTTGATCCCTATATCTCGCCAGAGCATGTATCAAAACCCGCCAAGCACCTCTACCGCGTTTCTCGCGTAACGTTCTAGAAAGGCCGCCAAGATGATCACCCCCACCTCTTCTTTCAAAGACAACCTTGCGCTTTTACCGTCGATCGAGGGTGTGGTTCGGCTTGATTTGATCGAAGACGGCGGAACGGTTGTTGCAAGCATCGAGAACCAAACCGGCAAGCAAGGCTCTCTTGCAGTCTATCAGTATCTACTTGCCGAATTCGGCGCGCTCGATGCCAATGCTGCGATACACGGTCTCGAAGTTTTTGCCGAACATACCGAAGATGCAAGGAACCGTCCCGGCGCGCATCCGAATATCGACCGCCTGCTCGAGATTGCGTGCGGCTCCCCGACATTGCGCATAGAGATCATCAAAGGCTAGGCCCCAAGGTCTTGATATCCTGCGCCGCAAAGTCGATCAGCGCCCTGATCTTTCGCGGAAGCGTTCGACCTTCAAGATAAACTGCACTCACCTGAACGGCTTCGCTGACATAATCTTGTAGCAAAGGCACCACCGCGCCTTTGCTCACCCTATCCTCGATTGCAAAGCTCGGGACATATGCAATGCCGAACCCGTTGGCAGCAAGCTCTACAGCCGCGCGCGCCGAGTTCACTTGAAACCTGCCCTGCACCTCGACGACGAAATCCCGCTCGTCGCGCCTGAACCCCCACCGCTTGGGCGCTCGGCGGTTGGTATCAAGGATACAGGAGTGCTGCGAAAGACCTTCGGGAGAAGAAGGGGCGCCGTGCCGTTCGAGATACCTCGGGCCTGCAACAAGCACCGAGCGCATTTCGCTGAGCTTGCGAGATTTGATCGAAAGCGTATCCGTGCGCCCGATCCGAAAGGCAACGTCGATGCCATCACTTGCTAGGTCAACGAATTCGTCTTGCAACCTGAGATCAAAGGTCAATGTCGGATTGGCTTCGGCAAAGCGCGCCAGCATCCCGCTGACATAGGTCTCGCCAAAGGTAACGGGTGCAGAAATACGAATGCCACCCATAAATCCACGCGTCCGCTCGGCGACCTGCGCCAAGAGTTCGTCCAAATCCTCGAGCAAAGCAGGTGCGCGGGCCAACAGGTCCTCGCCCGAAGGAGTGAGGCCCACTTTGCGTGTTGTCCTTTGAAACAGACGCACCCCCAACCGCGCTTCAAGCTCGGCCACGTATTTGGATGTCAGCCTGTTCGAAACCCCGAGTTGGTCCGCCGCCGCAGTGAAGGAGCCAGTTTTGGCGGTGGCCACAAATGCCTTGAGCTCGTCGACGATGTCCATTTGACCCCATTGAGAATGATTTGGCGAAAGTCATTCAACGATAACACCATTTTATGTGGTAATTATAGCCCCTAGGTTCAGGTCACAGCAAACAGGCGCAGGCCCCACGGGCGGCGCAATCCCTTTTGGAGACAGTAAATGACCACGACCGATACCACTGCCTATGGCGCCACCCTACTTCGTTTGACGAGCGGCGCGCTTTTCCTTGCTCATGGCCTTCTTAAAGTGAACGTATTCACGATTGCGGGCACCGTCGGCTTTTTCGAAAGCCTCGGTCTTCCGGGCTTCCTCGCCTATTTGACCATCGCCGCTGAATTGATCGGTGGCCTTGCCTTGATCGCAGGTGTTGCGGTCCGCCTCGTCTCGCTTGCCTTGATTCCTGTGCTGCTTGGCGCGACTTGGGTTCACGCAGGCAATGGCTGGTTGTTCTCGGGTGAAGGCGGCGGATGGGAATTCCCGCTGTTCTGGACCGTTGCCCAGATCGCAATCGCGCTCTTCGGTGCAGGCGCCTTTGCGCTTCGTATTCCCGCCATCGAGCGCCGCTTGGGCCAATTCGCCTAAACCACGTTCGACTTTGAATTGCGGGCGCATCATGCATAGTCCAAGTGATGCGCCCCTCCGCGATTTGCCATGAAAGGCCGCCGAAATGCTCAAGACACGCACCCTTGATGACCTAAAGTCCCTTCTTACGCCTTCTGACCGCATGCCGATTGTCTTTCTCGGACACGGCAGCCCGATGAACGCGATCGAGGACACTGCCTATAGCCGCGCTTGGAGCAAGCTCGGTCAAAGCCTTCCCCGTCCAAAGGCGATCCTAGTCGTTTCGGCCCATTGGATGACGCGTGGCACGACATTGGTCGACGTCTCGGCGATGCCCAAAACGATCCACGACTTTTACGGCTTTCCCGACGCGCTCTTCGCCCAGCAGTATCCAGCGTCAGGCGATCCTGCCCTCGCACGAGAGGTCGTGACCCTTTTGGCCAGTCATCATTCTGATGAAGACGACACTTGGGGTCTTGATCACGGGGCCTGGACGATCCTCAAGTTTCTCTATCCCGATGCAGACGTGCCTGTGTTTCAGGTCTCTATCGACATGGGCCGAGGCCTTGAACACCAGATCGAAATCGGACGCACCCTGTCCGAACTTCGAGACCGCGGAGTTCTGATCCTCGGATCGGGCAATGTGGTGCACAACCTTCGTGCCTTGCAATGGAGCCCCAAGGCCAAGCCTCATGACTGGGCACTCGAATTCGATGCGATCTTCGAAAATCGGCTTACAGACCGCGACTTCGGCGCGCTCGCCGATCGCAAGGAGCTCGGCTCGCTTCTGCAAATGGCGCACCCTTCGGTGGATCACTATATGCCGACACTCACGATTGCAGGGGCGTCCGACGACCGAGACGATCTTACCTTTATGACCGACACGATCGATATGGGCTCCATCTCGATGCGGTCTTTCGTATTTCACGCCCGATAGGAGACGGTGATGCTTATAGACGGCAAATGGACCGAAGACTGGCAGCCCGTCCAGAAGGCGGATGAAAAAGGACGCTTTGTGCGTCAGGTTTCGAGCTTTCGCAATTGGATCACCCCTGACGGAAGCGCAGGCCCGACAGGGCGCGACGGGTTCAAAGCCGAAGCGGGACGTTACCACCTTTATGTCGCCTATATCTGCCCATGGGCCTCGCGCACTCTGATGGCGCTCAAGCTCAAAGGGCTTGAGGACTTCATTTCGGTCACCGTTGTAAACCCCGCTTTGGGCCCGCAAGGCTGGGAATTCGGCGGCTACGAGGGGGCCGACCAAGACCCGCTCTTCGGTGCGAAGTATCTGCACGAAATCTATACCCATGCAGATGCGACATTCACAGGGCGTGCAACGGTTCCCGTTCTTTGGGACAAGGCCCAGAACGTTCTGGTGAACAACGAGAGCGCGGATATTCTGCGCATGCTCGACACCGCCTTCGAGCATCTCGCACCCTCTACCTTTCGTCTCTATCCCCAATCGTTCGCAGAGCAGATCGACGCCTCAAACGCCGAGATTTACGACAGCCTCAACAATGGGGTGTATAAAGCGGGTTTCGCGACCTCTCAGGAGGCCTATGACGAGGCGGTAGACGGCGTGTTCAAGATGCTCGATAGGCTCGAAGAGCGTTTGACGGGGGATTACCTCTTTGGGGACAGCCTCACCGAAACGGATATTCGCACCTTTGTGACCCTGATCCGCTTTGATGCGGCCTATCATGGTCTCTTCAAATGCAATCGCCGCCAGATCGCCGATTACCCTCGACTTAGCGCCTATATGGAGCGGATCTTGGGCCTTGATGGTATCTCGAGCACCGTCAATATGGACCACATCACCCGAGGCTACTACGGGATAAAGGCTTTAAACCCGACAGGCATAAGACCGATCGGGCCAAAGCATATCGAAGAGATGCTCGGACGGGTCGGTCAATAACCGACAACACCTTTGCGCAGGATCACATTGGCATAAAACCGAGGCTCGCTCGTCGCGATGATGGCATGGGCAGCTTTGACGCGGGCATAAAATGCGGCGGGCTCGACAGACACGACAGCGTGGGTCGGCTCCAGCTCAGCGACCACTGCCTCAATCTCGGAATGAACCGCATCGGGCCTCTCGGGTGTCTTGGCGTTTACGGCGCGAAAGATCGCTTCGGGCACAGCCTCATCAATCGGAAGAACGGACAATACTGCGCGAAGGACGGGCACAACCCCGTGGCCATCCGCTCTGACAAGACGTTTTGCGTCGGTCAAAGCAGGGTAATTGCCGTCCACAATGGCGATTTCATCGCCGTGGCCCATAGCACGCAAAACAGCGAGTAGCTCCGGCCCAAGCAATGGGTCGATCCCTTTAAGCATCGATAATGTCCTGAATTCTAAAGCTTCGGCGATATTGCCAAGCGGGGTCCCTCCCCCGCCCGAAAGGCGGAGGAGGGAAGTCCGTGATTAATCGTAGAGAACCGCTGCGATGTTCGCTTCGTTCATGTTCGACGCGTCATACCAGTAGAAACCGGTATCGATCACGGGCGGAAGGGTCTCGCCCTTGATCGCTTTTGCAAGCGAGTCAACCACGCACTCGCCGATACCAACGGGGTTCTGGGTGATCGAGCCGATGAGCGAGCCATCAAGGATTGCGTCCTTTTGGGTCTTGCCCGAGTCAAAGCCTACGCCGGCAATTTGAGCGCCGGTTTCCTTGATTGCAACAGCAAGACCGATGGCTGCACCTTCGTTCGAAGCAAAGATACCCTTGAGGTTCGGGTGTGCTTGCATGATCGTCTTGATGGTGTCGGCAGCTTTCAGAGCGTCGTTTGCATACTGAACGTCAACGATGGTGATGTTGGGATAGTTTGCAGCGATCTCGTTGAGGAAACCGTCACGACGGCCGATACCGGTTGCCGAGGTCTGGTCGTGGATCACAGCAGCCACTTCACCTTCGCCGCCGATGGCTTCGGCAAGGCCCTTGGCAGCGCCAGCAGCAGCAGCAAGGTTGTCGGTGGTGCAGGTGGTGAGCGGAATATCCGAGTCAACGCCAGAGTCGAATGCAACGATCGGAATGCCTGCGTCAGCAGCTTTCTTCAGCGCCGGAACCTGAGCCTGGCTGTCGAGAGCGGCAAAGCCGAGGCCCTGGGGCTTCTTGGCGATAGCAGCGTTGAGAATGTCAGTCTGCTTGTCGATTTCTGCTTCGGTGTTCGGACCTTCGAAGGTGATGGTCACGCCGTTAGCAGCGGCAGCGTTCTCAGCGCCAAGCTTTACAGCCTGCCAGAACTGGTGGCTAAAGCCCTTTGCGATGATCGGGAAATACACGTCTTCTGCGAAAGCAGGTGCAGAGAACGCAGTGGTGGCGCCAAGTGCGGCAACGAGAAGGGTCTTTTTCATCTGGATACTCCCTGATTTAGATGAAACTGATACTCAATAAGGCTCTTGTTAGGGTGTTGGTTTTGCCTATCTTTTGCCTCTCATACTCCTCCCAGAGTAACTTTTACGACTGCTTGCGCAGCACGATGTCGATGTAGACGGCCACGATGATAATGAGGCCCGTAACCACGATCTTCCATTCTTCCTGAACGCCCATCACCCGCAGACCGTTGGTCAGAACGCTCATGATGAATGCGCCGATGATTGTGCCCATGACGGTGCCGCGACCACCCGCAAGCGATGTGCCACCGATCACAACGGCTGCGATGGCGTCAAGCTCGTAGCCAAGGCCAAGCGCAGGCTGCGCCGAGTTGAGGCGGGACGACACAAGAAGGCCGGCCACGCCGCAGATCATGCCGCTGATCCCATAGGTGATGATCTTCCACTTATCGACGACGACGCCCGAAAGACGTGCGGCTTCCTCGTTGCTCCCCAGAGCAAAGATATAGCGACCAAGGATAGAGCGGTTCAGAACGATTGAGGCAAGGATCGCAACACCGAACATGATGAACACCGAGTTCGGCATCTCGAGACCGGGGATCAACAGCGATATCGAGCTTTCGGGGGACAAAAGCCCATAGTTCGGCGTGCTGTTGAAATAGATCGGCTTTGCACCCGAAAAGACCAGAGCAAGACCACGTGCGATCTGCATCATACCAAGCGTCGCGATAAAGGGCGGGATCTTGAGCTTGGCCACAGCCACCCCCGAGAGCGATCCCATAAATCCGCCGAACGCAATCGCACCTGCGATACCAACAGGCAGCGGCATCCCCAGATTGGTAAGGATAAGCCCAGAGATTACGGCCGTCAGCGTCATCATGGTGCCGACCGAAAGGTCGATACCCCCCGAGATGATTACAAAAGTCACAGCCACGCCAAGCACACCGTTCACAGCGGTGGCCTGCATGATGTTCACCATATTGCTCCAGGCTGCAAAGTTCGGTGCAAAGATGCTAAAGAACGCAAGAAGGATGATGAGCACAACAAAGGCCACCGCCTTTTGGAGGAAGGAGCTCGTGATGACTTTGTTGGTCGGAGCTTCTTGGGTGGTATCGGTCATTGGATGTGTCCTGTTTACTCTGCTGCTTCTACGCGCTGCGTTGCGAGGGTCATGATCGCTTCTTGCGTCGCGGTCTTACCCTCAAGCTCGCCCGTGATCCGGCCCTCGCACATCACAACGATGCGGTGCGAAAGCTTGAGCACCTCGGGAAGCTCGGATGAGATGACGATGATGGCCTTACCTTCATCTGCAAGCCCTTGAAGGAGCTTGTAGATCTCGGCCTTGGCACCAATGTCGATGCCGCGGGTCGGCTCATCGAAAATAAGGATGTCGCAATCCCGCAAGAGCCATTTTGCAATGACGACCTTTTGCTGGTTGCCGCCCGACAGAAGCCGCGTTTCCTGATCGACGGTCGGGGTTTTGACCTTGAGCTTTTCGACATACTCCTTGGCGATGCTGCCGAGATCGGCATCGCGCATGAAGACGCCGTTGGAGGTAAATCGCTCCCAGCTCGGCATGGTGATGTTGTCACGCACGGACATTCCGGTCACAAGTCCGAAGTGTTTGCGGTCTTCGCTCAGATAAGCGATCCCAAGCTGCACCGCATCGCGCGGGCTCTTGATATCGACGGCTTTGCCGTGGACTTCGATCCGACCGCTGTCGACAGGGTCCGCGCCAAAGATCGCGCGCGCGACCTCGGTCCGCCCTGCCCCCATTAACCCCGCAAACCCGAGGATTTCGCCCTTGTTCAGGGTAAAATTCACATTCTGGACGGCACGCCCTGCATTCAGGTTCGTCACTTTGAGAGCGATTTCGTCAGACCCTTGGCCATGGGCGCGGCTAGTGTCGATCAGGTCGCGTCCGACCATTGCGGAAATGACTTCGCCGATGGTGGTCGTAGCGGCAGGGAGCGTGTCGATATACTGCCCGTCACGCATGATAACGATGTCATCGGCAATGCGCTTCACCTCGTCCATTTTGTGCGTGATGTAGACGATCCCGACCCCTTGGGCCTTGAGATCATCGATGATCGCGAAAAGATGGGCAACCTCTGCCTCGTTCAAAGCAGACGTCGGCTCGTCCATGATCAGGATTTTTGAATTGTATGAAAGCGCCTTTGCGATTTCGACCAACTGCTGTCGTGCAACGGTGAGTTTACCGACTTCGACTTTGGGGTCGATGTCGACCTTCATCCGCGCGAAAATCTTGGCGGCATCGGCATTCATCCGGTCTTCGTCTACAAACATCCCAAAGGCCTTGCGGGGTTCGCGGCCGATATAGATATTTTGCGCAGCGGTCAGATCGTTCATCAAGAACAGCTCTTGGTGAATGATCCCGATCCCAAGAGCTTGGGCCGTGCGCGGGTCGGGAAGAGTCACAGGCTTTCCGCCCACACTGACGGTGCCGGCATCCGGTTGATAAACGCCCGTCAAAATTTTCATCAGGGTCGATTTACCGGCGCCGTTCTCGCCCATCAGAGCGACAACCTCTCCGGCATGCACTTTGATCTGGGCTTGGCTCAGAGCCTTTACACCCGGAAAAGCTTTGTCGATCCCCTGCGCTTCGATCAGCACGGAACCCTTGTTGCTCTCCGCAGCAATGCTCATGAAATCCTCCCAGCAGCACTCCTCGAAAGCGCCGCATCTCCTCATCCTCGTGAAATGGTATACCTTTATGGAAAGCCTTCAATCGAAAACTTTAGATGCAGGATTTCGCATAACATAAACTGAAATAGGCTGAGACTTTCCCTCTAAAATATTGATTTTAAATCATAAAAATAGAAGGAAGGAGCCCATATCTGAGGCCGGTCAAAAAACAGCCTCAGGCAAAAGTTTTGATCAAATTACATCAAACCAATCGGGTCGATGGAATTTATCAGAGAATCAGGGAAATACATGCGCCCCCGATTTCCGAAGGCGCAGGAGGCTTGGGTCACCCTTGGATGCTCTCAAGATAATTGGCCAAGGCATAGAGTTCGGCGGGAACAGGCGTGCGCCCAACCATAATGATATCGCCAAGATCGGTAGCCCCAAATTCGGGCATCGCGCTGTCACTGGAACGGTGCATGCCGTCGATCTGGCTCATGACGGCATCGCGGTCGAAGACCCCGCCGTTGCGCGCCGCAATCGTGGTGAGATTGGACGGCTTGCGATCAAGCCCGTCGGCCATCGGCCCGTCGCCAAGACCTGTCGCACCGTGGCAAGCTGCACATTGATCGGCATAGATCTTGGCACCATCCGCGACTCTCTCTTCGGTGCAGGCCGCGAGGGCGAGAACGCCCAATACAACAAGACGCTTCATTTCTGCTCTCCTAGAAGCTGTTTTCCCCATAATCCCGCTTTGAAGTGCCGTTGTCACGGAGAAGTTTACGCCATCGCAAGGCTTTGCCTAGAGCGGCGTCAATTGCCCTGCCTCAAGCCTGAGCTGGCGATCCATACGCGCAGCAAGGTCAAGGTTATGCGTCGCGATAAGTGCAGAAAGCCCCGTTTCGCGCACCAACTCCATCAAGGCGGCAAAGACGCGGTCCGAGGTCGCAGGATCGAGGTTCCCAGTCGGTTCATCGGCCAGAAGGAGGCGCGGCCTGTTCGCAAGCGCACGGCAAAAGGCGACGCGCTGTTGCTCGCCTCCCGACAAGGCCGCGGGCCTGTGAGACGCCCGTTCCTTGATGCCGACCCGATCGAGCAGAGCAAGCGCATGCGCCTGTGCATCGGAACGGGATACACCGTTTGCCAATTGGGGCAGAACGATATTTTCGAGCGCCGAGAACTCGGGCAGCAAATGGTGGAACTGATAGACGAAACCGATATCGGTCCGACGCAGCGCGGTGCGCTGGCGATCCCCTGCACCGCTCAGATCCTGCCCTGCGATTTCGACGGTCCCCTGATCGGGTGTATCGAGGAGCCCCGCTATGTGCAAAAGGGTCGACTTGCCAGCACCCGACGGCGCGACAAGGGCGACCACCTCGCCCCGCTGGACCGATAGATCAACGCCCCGAAGGACGTTCACTTCACTGGGTTTCCCAAGGTTATAGGACTTACACACCCCTTTGAGCGTCAGAACGGCATCACTCATAGCGCAGCGCCTCCACAGGGTTCATACGGGCGGCGCGGCGCGCTGGGAAGTAGGTCACAACCCAAGAAAGCGACAGCGACAAAGCCGTCGCCTTGAAGATATCGACAAGGTGAAGTTCGGCCGGAAGATGATAGATATTACGGATCGAAGGGTCCCAGACCCCTCCTCCCGAGAGATAGTTCACAAAGCTGAAAATAGGATCTATATAGACGGCAAAGAGGCAGCCCAACAGAACGCCCATAAGCGTGCCGACCGTGCCGATCCCCGCGCCACAGATAAAAAAGACCCGAAGGATCGAACCTTCGGTAAGGCCCATAGTGCGCAAAATCCCCACGTCCCGCCCCTTGTTCTTCACCAGCATGATCAACCCCGAAATAATGTTCATCGAAGCGATCAGAACGAGGATCGAGAGGAGGATGAACATCACATTGTCCTCGACTGTCAAAGCTCGAAGAAACGCGCCCGAGCTATCACGCCATGTCCAGCCAAGCGCACGCTCGCCCGCAACATCGAGAATAGGAGCGACATAGCGCTCGACCTCATCGGGATCGTCCACCATGACTTCGATCTCGTCTGCGACGCCGTCTTTGTCGAAGAATGTCTGGGCTTCACCGATGGGGATGTAAACGCGCGTGCGGTCCACGTCCCAGCGTCCCGCCGTAAAGATATATGTTACGTCATAGGCACTTACTCGTGGAGAAGTGCCGAATGCCGTGCGTGTGCCGTTCGGCGAAATGATCTTGATCTTATCGCCAACAGTAATTCCAAGCTCGCGCGCGACACCGGACCCGATGGCCGCGCCTGCCGCAAAGTCATCGATTGAACCCCAGGACTGTTCGGGCTGGGCTACACCGGGGATCGTCAACAAATCAGCAGGCGCAATGCCATAGACTTCGACCCCTGCATTGGCATTGGCAAAGTTCGCCATAACCTGACCGCGAACCAAAGGCGCGGCGCGTGTGACGCCTTGAACGCCGCGAATGGCTTCGGCCATGGCTTCGTAATCGGAAATCACGCGAGAGGTCTGGCCCGTCTCATTGATCTGGAGCGATTGGTAAACGGTGATATGCGCATTGGAGCCAAGGATCGTGCCCACGAATTCGGAGCGGAATCCGGATCGGATCGCAAGAGTGGCAACGAGAGCAAAGACCGCAAGCGTAACCCCGATCAGGCTGATCCACGTCATCACGCTCACGCCGCCTTCGGCGCGCTTGGCCTTGATATAGCGCCAAGCGATCATCCATTCGAAAGCGGCAAAAGGCGGCGTGGATTTTATCCGGTTCTCAAATGACATTCTCAGCCCTCAAACTATCGCCTGCCTTTGCCATATCCCGCCCCTCTCCAAAATAGAGCGGGCGGTCAAAAAAGCGGGAGCACTGCCCCCGCTTCCTGAAATCACGCGCCTTTGGGGTGCGGATGCTTGGCGTAGATCTCTTTGATCTTTGCAACGGCTGCCGCCGGCGAAAGTTCCTCGCTCTCGCCCGTGCGGCGCGAGGTGAGTTCGACAACACCGTTGGCAAGTCCGCGCGGCCCGACCGTGATCCGCCAAGGCAGACCGATAAGGTCCATCGTCGCGAATTTGCCGCCTGCCCGCTCGTTACGGTCGTCATAAAGCGGTTCGAACCCTAGAGCGGTGAGTTCGTTGTAGAGGCTTTCACAGGCGCCGTCGGCTGCTTCGTCACCCTGCTTGAGGTTGACGATACCGACATGGAACGGCGTGACGCCCTCGGGCCAAATGATACCCTTTTCGTCGTGGCTGGCTTCGATGATCGCGCCAAGCAGACGCGAAACGCCGATCCCATGCGACCCCATGTGAACAGGAACGCGGTTGCCTTCGTTGTCGACGACGGTTGCGCCCATCGGCTCGGAATATTTGGTGCCGAAATAGAAGATCTGGCCCACTTCGATACCGCGCGCCACGCGGCGACGCTCTTCGGGGATCTGGTTGAAGATCGCCTCGTCATGGGTTTCATCGGTGCGGGCATAGCGCGAGGTGAATTCCTCAAGAACCGCCTGACATTGCTCGCGGTTATCATAGTCAATCTCGCGATCGCCGAAGGTCAGATCGGTGATCTGGCTATCGTAGAAGACCTCGGATTCACCGGTTTCCGCGAGAACGAGGAATTCATGCGTATCGTCGCCGCCGATGGGGCCCGAATCCGCGCGCATCGGGATCGCCTGAAGGCCCATACGCTCATAGGTGCGCAGGTAGCTCACAAGGTGACGATTATAAGCGTGGAGGGCGTCTTCTTTCGTGAGGTCGAAGTTATAGCCGTCCTTCATGTAGAATTCGCGGCCGCGCATCACGCCGAAACGCGGACGCACTTCATCGCGGAACTTCCACTGGATCTGATAGATGGTGAGCGGCAGGTCCTTGTAGCTGTTCACATGCGCGCGGAACACATCGGTGAACATTTCCTCGGCAGTCGGGGAAAACAACATATCGCGCTCGTGGCGGTCCTGCATTCGGAGCATCTCGGGACCGTAGGCGTCATAGCGACCCGACTCGCGCCACAGATCGGCAGGCTGAAGCGTCGGCATCTGCATCGGGATGTGGCCCGCGCGGATTTGCTCGTCATGCACGATGTTTTCAATCTTGCGCAGGACTTTGAAACCAAGCGGCAACCACGAATAGATGCCAGCGGCTTGCTGTTTGATCATACCGGCCCGCAGCATCAAGCGGTGTGAAACGATCTGCGCCTCGGCAGGATTTTCTTTCAGAACGGGCAGGAAGTAGCGGCTCAGGCGCATGGAAACGGTCCCCGAAGGTTAGGAGTTAATCGCAAGGGGTTTACGAAAGCCCGAGCGCGCAAGCAAGCCAAGTCGAACAGTTATGGCCAATTAGACTTGAACTCTGGCGGGCTTGCGCCGAAATATGCACCAAGATTTGAGGAATTCATTCATGGCTCTGCCGATCAAAGACCAAGTCCGCTATTGGCTTGTTGCCGCCGCTGTTCTGTCCGTCAGCCTCTGGTTTCTGGGCGACGTGATCCTGCCCTTTGTCCT
>JALRIK010000039.1 GCA_023255435.1 Marivivens sp. | reverse complement strand
CGAGGTTCGCGCGGATAAAGCCTTCGGGATCGTCGCCTTCGCCGCCCCGATACCGCCCTTTGACATGGGCAAAGGCGCAATGGACGACAAGATCCACCCCTCCGAGATCGGGGCGATCCCCAAGCCGATACCCCGTCTTGCGCGACAGGATGCGGACTTCGTGACCCGCGCCCAAAGCCCAATCCACAAAGAAGCGCCCGACAAGGCCGCTTGCGCCTGTGATTGCGACTTTCATTCCTTGGGACCCTTGAGAGACGCAAGATCGGGAACGTCGATCCCGCGTTCATAGGCGCGCCACAGGTCGATCAGGGGGCGAAGCCTCTCGGCCTTGGCATGGTCTTCCCACGGTTTTTCATATTGGAAATGAAGGACTTTGATCGCCTTCCAGTCCCAAAGCTCGGGCATGGCGAACCAGACGTATTGCAACATGTTGTAGAACACAGGAAGCCCGTGCCAGTCTGGGAAAAACGTCTCGAGAAAGGTCTGATCGGTGCGCCGCCAAAAGGCATTTGGTGTATCAAGCCGTTTGAGCATGGCGTCGAATGTCGCGCCAGAGGGACGCGCGGTAAAGACACCCGAATTCATCCGATGGAAATCGGCAAGGCTCTCGTAAACATTGGGAGCGGCGCAGAACTCGGGGTAGTCGAACAGCGCATCGATGTTCTGAAGCACCAGCGTATCCGCATCAAGAAAGACGCAAGCCTCATAGTCGAGCAGCCAGAGCCTAAGTTTGCAGAAGTTATCGAGCGGGGTATGGAACGCGGGCTTGGTGCCTTTGGTAAAGGGCGCATTTGCGTGAAGCCTGTCGCGGGCGTGGGCCGCATTGAATGCCTCTGACGTGGGAAGAAGCTCGGTCGCAACGAGCCGCGCCCCTAGATCGCGGAGCGGGGCAAGCGATATTGCATCGACGCCGCCTGTGTGCAGGACAACGATATCCGCCTTTGTCCCCGCGCGTGTCAAGGACCGCACCAAAGCTTTGGCCCCGCGTGCAAAATCGGCATTGGTCACAAGCGTGACAAAGGCGCGGGGGGACCGCGCCTCTTTCTCTGCGGTCAGACCGTTCATGATACCGATCTAAGGCGCTTGCCCTCGGGATCGGTTTCAACCCGCTTGGCGATGTCCTTGGTCCACGCCGATACGGCGGGGACGCGCTTGCGGTCGATGCGGTGGGCGTATTTCTTCGCGACCTCGACCACCTCGGTCAAAAGTCCGTCGGCAAGGGTGGTGGGTTTCAATCCCAAGGCAAGGAAACCGTCGTTCTTGACGATAAGGTCGTTCTCGGCCGCCTCTTTGCGCGGATTGGGAAGATAGGCGACCTTGGCCCCCGTCAGTCCTGCCACCAGCTCGGCCAGATCGCGCACGCGGTGCGTTTCGGTCATTTGGTTGAAGATTTTGACGCGCTCGCCCGCTTTGGGCGCATCCTGAAGCGCAAGCTCGATACAGCGCACCGTGTCCTGAATGTGGATAAAGGCGCGGGTCTGGCCGCCCGTGCCATGCACGGTCAAAGGATAGTCGATCGCGGCCTGAATGAGGAAGCGGTTCAGCACGGTTCCATAATCGCCGTCATAGTCGAAGCGGTTGATAAGTTGTTCGTGGCGGCGGGTCTGGTCTGTGTGCGTGCCCCAGACGATGCCCTGATGCAGGTCCGTGATCCGAAGCCCGTCGTTCTGGGCGTAGAACTGGAACAGGATCTGATCGAGCGATTTGGTCATATGATAGACCGACCCTGGGCGGGTGGGATAAAGGATTTCAAGCTCGGCCTTGCCGCCGTCGATCTTTTCCACCTCGACATCGAGATAGCCCTCGGGGATCGCGGCCCCGACCGTGGAATAGCCGTAAACGCCCATCGTCCCAAGGTGCACAAGATGCGCGTCGATCCCCGTTTCGACCATCGCGGTCAAAAGGTTATGCGTCGCGCCGACGTTGTTGTTCACGGTATAGGTCTTGTGAATGTCCGATTTCATTGAATAGGGCGCGGCGCGCTGCTCGGCAAAGTGGATGATGGCATCGGGCCGCTCGGTGTCGAGCCATTGGCGCAGGCGCTGGTAATCTTTGGCAATGTCCAGAAGGTGGAAATGGAGAGTCTCGCCCGTCACTTCCTTCCAGATGCGGCAGCGTTCTTGGATCGAGTCCATCGGAGTGAGCGACTGGACTCCAAGCTCTGTGTCGATCCAGCGGCGGCTCAGGTTGTCGAGAATGTGGATCTCGTGCCCCGCATTCGAAAGATGAAGCGCGGTCGGCCATCCGCAAAAACCGTCACCACCGAGAACTGCAATTTTCATGACCTTATCCCAACGCCTTTTGAAAGAACTCGCGCAAAGGGATAGCGGCCCCGATGCCCTATGTCATTGGGATTTTTGTATCAATTATGTAAATATGGCGCAAAATCGCTCATATTTTTCGGTTTAATGGTGTATCAATCCAGCTCTTAGCCGAATGCTGCGTCAAAGGCCTCTGACATGGCCTTGGCCCGTTTGCCGACCTCGGTCGCGCTCAGGCCCGGTGTGTAGAGGCTTGTTCCGATGCCGAACCCCTGCGCGCCCGCCTTGCGCCAGTCGGCAAAGTCGCTGGGTCCGACGCCGCCCACCGCGTAGATCGGGGTCTGGGACGGGAGGACGGCGCGAATGGCTTTGAGCCCGTCGGTGCCGAGTTTGAAAGCGGGAAAAATCTTGAGCCCGTCGGCTCCAGCCCGAAGCGCCGAAAAGCACTCGGTCGGGGTTAGAACGCCGGGATAGGAGAGAAGACCGCGCGCTTTGGTTTCGCGGATCACGTCTGGGTTCGCATCGGGTGAGACGACCATCTGCGCGCCGATTTCGGCCAGACGGCCGACGTCCGCCGTCGTGAGCACCGTGCCCGCACCGATAAGCGCGGCTTTGCCCGCGTGCTCGACCATCCGCGCGATACTGTCAAACGGATCGGGCGAGTTTAGCGGGACCTCGATCTTGGTGATCCCGTTTTCGATGAGAGCATCGGTTATATCGATGCATTCGCTCGGGGTGAGGCCGCGCAGAATTGCGATGATTTCGCGGGTCATTTGGTATCCTTGAGGCTAAGATAGGCAGAAGCGAGGCCCGCAAGTGTGGTCGGGCCCGAAGGGGCGAGGCGGGCCATTGCGCCTTGGGATTGGAGCGCCGAGAGATAGGCCTCGGCTAGCTTGTTTTCCCCAAGGATCACAACGTCTTGGCCAAGCCAATAGGGTTTGGATGCTGCCAGCTCCGCCCCGATCAAAAGCCCCGAGAGCCGCGCGCGCACAGAGGCGGGGTCCAGCCCGTGGAGCAGCGTTTCCGCCCGAAGTGAAAAGAGATCGCCAAGGGCCGTTGCAGGGGTCGAGATGGCGCGCGAGACCGCTTCCTCAAAAATTTCGGCGTTCCAGCCTTCGCCCATCGAATGCTTGATCACCGTGTGTTCGCTGAGCGCGGCAAAAACCTCTCCCGTCATAAATGTGCGGAAGCTGACGATTTCGTTGGCGCTGATATGCACCCATTTGCAATGCGTTCCGGGAAGACAGATCACGCCGTCGAACTTAGGCTCGCTCGCAAGGAAGCCTTTGATCTGGGTTTCCTCGCCGCGCATCACGTCTGCAGGTTTGTCTTGGGACACTCCGGGAAGGATATGCACCGAAAGCCGCGGGTCTTTGGTCGCAACTTTGGTGGCGGTGAGCGCCGAAGGCGGCTCGCAAGGCGTTTTGGCATAGGGCGCTTCTTGCCACCCCTGACGCGCGCCCGCCATCCCGCAGATCACTACGGGAGTGACGCGGCCTTCGGGCAGGGCGGTACCGACGAGATCAAGAAGGGTGGGCTCATATTCAGGCGGGGTCAGTTTTCCCATGCCCTTGGGCGAGGTAAGAGAGGTGAGCACAGCGCCCGCGTCGCTCATCAGCCAAACGCGAAGCTGCGAGGTGCCCCAATCAACGGCAATCCAATCGGGTGCGCTCATCCTGTCACCACTACGCCGCCGTCGATCACAAGGGATTGACCGGTCATCATCTTGCTTGTCTTGGAGGCGAGGAAGAGTACGCCGTCCACGATGTCTTGGGGTTCGAGGTGATCCTTGAGGCACTGACGGGCCAGATGCGCAGCAAGTCCCTCGGGTGTCGCCCATTTATCAAGTTGCTTTTGCGTCAGCACCCATCCCGGAGCGAGAGCATTGACGCGGATGCGGTCAGGGCCGAATTCGCGCGCCATGCCACGGGTCATGCCGTTGATGCCCGAATTGGCGGTCACATAGACGGGATATTCGGCGTTGCCCATCATGTAGCTGATCGAGCTAAAGTTGATGATCGAGCCAAAGCCCAATTCTTTCATCTGGGGCACGGCGGCCTGAATGGCAAAGAAATAGGCCTTCAGGTTCACCGCGATAAGATCGTCCCATTGTTCCGAAGTGACCGAGGCGGTGGTATGGCGCAGATCGTTGGCAGCGTTGTTCACCAGAACCGAAATCGGGCCATGGGCGTCCCTCGCCTTGGCGATCGCGGCCTGAAGCGCAGCGGTGTCGGTGATATCGCCTTGGATGAAAAGCGGGCGGGACCCCGTTTCCTGCTCCATCTGCTCGACAAAGGCCGAAGCATCCGAGCGGCCGATAAAGGCAACCTTGGCGCCTTGGCGAAGGAAACCTTCGGTCAAAGCCGCGCCGATGCCCGAGCCTCCGCCTGTGATAAAGACCGAAGCCCCGTCAAGATCGTGAAACGTAGCGGTGGAAGCCATCCGAGATCCTTTTCCCTTGTCTCACATAGTGAAACGCGTTATCGAATAATGGAATTTGGCCTCAGGGCCGTGTCAGAGTCAAGGTGAATCCATGTCGGAGGGCACAGTCGGCAAAGCAATGTCGGTTCTCGACCTTGTCGCCTCCAAAGGGCGGCCCGTCCGCTTGGTCGAGGTGCAAGACGAAGCGGGCTATCCCAAGGCGACGCTCTATCGGCTTTTGCAGTCTTTGGTGAAAGAGGGGCTTTTGACCTTTTCGCCCGAACGCCAGACCTATGCGCTCGGTCTTCGGTTGGTGCGGCTGGCGCATTCCGCGTGGTCGCAAAGCTCGCTCGGCCCCGTTGCGCGCCCTGTGATCGAGGCTCTGGCCGCCAAGGTCGGGGAAACGGTGCATCTTGCGCAGCTCGATCAGGGGCAGGTGCTCTATGTGGACAAGCGCAACGCATTGCGTCCCATCGAGATGTTTTCCCAAGCGGGCAAAGTCGGCCCTGCCTATTGCACGGGCGTCGGCAAGGCGATGCTGGCTTTCCTTGGCGAAGCGGAGCTTGAAGCTGCGCTCAAGCGTCAGGCGTTTTATCAGCACACGCGGTCAACCCTCATGGGGACCGAGGCGCTCAGGGCGGAGTTGGCCGCGATCCGCGCGGCGGGCGTGGCCTATGACCGAGAAGAGCACGAGGCGGGGATCATCTGTATCGCGGTGCCGATCCTGACGGGGTCAGGGCGGGTGATCGGCGGTCTTTCCGTCACTTCTTCGGTGCAGCGTCACAGTCTAGAGGCGCTTGAGGTGTTCCGAGAGCCTTTGATCGAAGCGGCGGCTTTGATTGCGCGGGATGCCGAGGCTTGGCTCTTTCCTGCTTGAGCGGGCACAAACGAAAAGAGCAGGCCGAAGCCTGCTCTCTCACATGTCTATGGCCAAAGGCTATTAGCCGATGATCGCGTTCAGCGTTGCCGATGGACGCATCACAGCGGCGGTCTTGGCGGCATCGAGGAGGTAGTAACCACCGAGATCGGCAGGCTTGCCGGCCGACGCGTGGATTTCCGCGATGATCGTTGTTTCGCCATCAGCAAGAGCTTTGGCGATCGGAGCGAAATGCGCAGCGAGGCCCGCATCTTCGGTCTGAGCGGCCATGGCTTCGGCCCAGTAACGGGCGAACCAATAGTGCGAGGTGCGGTTGTCGTTCTGACCGACGCGGCCCTGCGGCGAGTTACCGTTGACGAGAAGTTTCTGGATCGCCTCGTCGATAGCCTTGGCATAGACGCCCGCTTTGGCGACGCCGCGCACATCGGCGAGGAAGGCAAAGCTTTCACCAAGCGCACAGAATTCACCGAGCGAGTCCCAACGCAGGTGGCTTTCTTCGAGAACCTGCTGGACGTGCTTGGGGGCGGTGCCACCCGCGCCTGTTTCAAAGAGACCACCGCCCTGCATCAGCGAGACGATCGAAAGCATCTTGGCCGAGGTGCCAAGCTCGAGGATCGGGAAGAGGTCGGTGAGGTAGTCACGCAGAACGTTGCCCGTGATGGTAACGACATCCTTGCCCGCAACCATGTTCTCGAGGGTCCAGCGGGTTGCTTCACGCGGTGCCATGACCGGAATGTCGAGACCAGCGGCCTTGAGCGCGGGGGTGACGTATTTGATCAGCTCGGCATCATGTGCACGGTTGGCATCAAGCCAGAAAGCACCTAGGCCAGTGGCATTGACGCGGCGGACGGCAAGACGGATCCAGTCGTCGATTGGCTCTTTCTTAACAGTAGCCGAACGCCAGATGTCGCCCTTCTCGACGGCATGCTCGTGGAGCACTTCGCCCGAGGCGAGAACGATACGCACGATCCCGTCTGCCTTCATTTCAAAGGTTGTGGGGTGCGAGCCGTATTCTTCGGCCTTTTGTGCCATCAGGCCGACGTTCGAAACAGCGCCACAGGTGGTGACGTCCAGTTTGCCGTTGGCTTTGAAGAAGTTGATCGTCTCGTCATAGACGGGCGCATAGCAGTTGTCGGGGATGCAGCACTTGGTCGGAGCAGGCTTGCCATCCGGACCCCAGCCGATGCCGCCCGCGCGGATCACAGCAGGCATCGAAGCGTCGATGATGACGTCGGACGAGACGTGCAGGTTGGTGATGCCCTTGTCCGAGTTCACCATATACATGGCGGGCTGGGCAGCCATGGCGGCCTTGTAATCTGCTTCCAGTTCGGCATGGCCTGCGATTTTGGCTTCGAGATCGCCAAGACCCTGGTTCGGGTTGAAGCCGAGTTCGGCGAGCTTTGCGCCGTGTTTTGCGATGAAGTCTTCGAGATAGACCGAAACGAAGTGACCAAAGATGATCGGGTCCGAAACCTTCATCATCGTGGCCTTGAGGTGCACCGAGAAGAGTACACCCGGTTCCATCGAAGCGATTTCCTGCTTGATGAATTTGCGTAGCTCTTTGACCGAGAGGAAGGTCGCGTCGACGATTTCGCCTTCGATATACTTCAGGCCGTCCTTGAGCACGGTTTCAGCGCCCGAAGCATCGGTAAAGGTGATCTTGGCGGCACCTGCCTGAGCGGCTGTGATGGTGGCCGACTTTTCGTTGGCAAAGAAGTCGTTGCCTGCCATCGAAGCGACGGTGGTCTTGCTGTCCGCAGTCCATTCGCCCATCGAATGCTGGTTCGCTTTGGCGTATTCCTTGACGGCTTTGGCCGAACGGCGGTCCGAGTTGCCTTCGCGCAGGACGGGGTTCACTGCCGAGCCCTTGACCGCGTCATAGCGTGCGGCGATCGACTTTTCTTCGTCGGTCTTGGGGTCGGTGGGATAGTCGGGGATGTTGTAGCCCTTGGACTGGAGTTCCTTGATCGCAGCGGCAAGCTGCGGCATCGAAGCGGATACGTTGGGCAGCTTGATCACGTTGGCTTCGGGCGTTTTGACGATCTGGCCAAGCTCGGCAAGATCGTCGCTGACACGCTGCTCTTCGGTGAGATATTCGGGGAATTGGGCGAGAATACGCGCGGCCACCGAAATGTTGCGGGTCTCAACGCTCAGGCCGGCTGCACCAGCGAAGGAGCGGATGATCGGCAGAAGCGATGCGCTTGCCAGTTCGGGAGCTTCGTCGACGATGGTGTAGATAATATCGGGGGTTTTGGTCGTTGCCATGGTGCCCAGTTCTCCGTCCAGTGGGGCCGCGTTGCAAATGGCTCGGCGGCGGGGTGCGGTTTAGCGAGTGGCGAATTCGATGATGTCGCTCGCGATTGGCCACCGCTTATAAAAGGTGGGGCCTTCTGTCAATGTGTGCCATTGTATACAATTGACGCGGGGCACACTTTTTTGCCCCGCATCCGCGTTCTTGGGCGGGATTTTAGATACCGTCGTCCTTGGGTCTGAAGCTATCGGCCGAGGCGCGTTTCCACCGGCTGAGATAGCCAAAGCGCTCGTCATCTTCGCGCAGAAGAAAGCCGTTGGGCATATAGGGATAGATTTCGTTCAAGGTCACCATGTCGCGGTCTTTCTCGCGCTCGATGAAGTGGTAGGGGCTGAATTGCCCCGGATGTGTGAGCCCCGCAGAGCCCGTCATATCGCCAAGCGCCTTGAGCGTATTGCGGTGGAAATTCGCAACGCGCACTGCTTTGTCCTCGGGGACAAGCGCACGCTGGCGGATCGGGTCCTGGGTTGCGACCCCCGTGGGGCAGTGGTTCGTGTGGCAGGCTTGGGCCTGGATACAGCCCACCGCGAACATGAAGCCACGGGCCGAGTTCACCCAATCGGCCCCGAGAGCGAGGGTGCGCGCGATGTCGAACGAGCTGATGAGCTTGCCCGACGCACCGAGCTTGATCCTATCGCGGATGCCTGCACCGCGCAGGGTGTTGTGAGCAAAGACCAGCCCTTCGACCAAAGGCATGCCCATGTGGTTAGCAAATTCGAGCGGCGCGGCGCCCGTGCCGCCCTCTTTGCCGTCGATGACGATAAAGTCGGGTGTGATGCCTGTTTCCAGCATCGCCTTAACGATACACATGAATTCGCGGCGGTGGCCGATGCAGAGCTTGAAACCCACGGGCTTGCCGCCAGACAACTCGCGCAGTTGCTTGATGAAGTTGCAAAGCCCGATGGGCGAGTCAAAAGCGGAATGGCTCGAGGGCGACAGACAGTCCTTGCCCATCGGAATATGGCGGGCTTCGGCAATTTCGGGTGTGATCTTAGCAGCGGGTAGCATCCCGCCCTTGCCAGGTTTTGCGCCTTGGCTGAGCTTGATCTCGACCATTTTGACCTGATCGGGGGCGACGGTTTCGGCAAAGACTGATGGGCTGAAATTCCCGTCGTCGTCACGGCATCCGAAATATCCCGTGCCCACCTCAAAGATCAGATCGCCACCCTGTTTGTGATATCGGCTGATCCCGCCTTCGCCCGTGTCATGGGCAAAACCGCCGAGTTTGGCCCCACGGTTGAGAGCGGTGATCGCATTGGCCGACAAAGCGCCAAAGCTCATGGCCGAAATATTATAGAGCGAAATGTCATAAGGCTTTTTGCAGTCGGGTCCGCCCACGGTCGTGCGGAAGTCTGTGTTCTTGATCTCGATCGGCTGGATCGAATGGGTGAGCCATTGATAGCCCGATCCGTAGACCGCCTTTTTGGTGCCGAAGGGCCGTTTGTCCTCGACGTTCTTGGCACGCTGATAGACCAGAGCGCGGGCATCGCGGGAAAAGGGAACCTCTTCGTCGTCGGCTTCGAGCAGATATTGCCTGATCTCGGGGCGGATCATTTCGAAGAAATAGCGCACATGCCCGAGGATCGGATAATTGCGAAGCACCGCATGGCGGGTTTGAGTCATATCCCAAAGCCCGAGAAGTATGATCGCCGCAAGAAGAACCTGTATCACCACAAGGGCGGCGCTTTGCTCGAAGGCAAAGGTGACGGCAAAGAGAAACGTGACCAGAACGAGGCTGGTGTAGCGCGAAACGAGAAAAGACATGCGTCCTCCGTTTGATGGCGTTGCTTGGACCTTAGCCCCAAAGTCACCGTCTGAAAACCGCCAAGTCGGACGGATGCCATGGATGCGTTTTGCGCGCTTGGTCCAACGTGGGGCGTTGACTCCTATTGTCTGAACGGTTTGTCATCGCGGCACTTTAGCAAAGGCGATATCAAAGAGGTTTGGCGATGAAACAGCGACAGCTGGGCACAGGCGGCCCGATGGTTGGGGCAATCGGTCTCGGCTGCATGAGTTTTGCAGGGGTTTTCGGTGAAACCGACGAAGCCACATCGCACGCCTGTCTTGATGCCGCTGTCGAGGCGGGGATCAATTTCCTCGATACCGCCAACGTCTATGGCATGGGGCGTTCCGAAACGGTGATCGGCACTTGGCTCAAGAAGAGCAAAGCCAAAATGGTGCTGGCCACCAAAGTGGGCATCCAGCGCAATCCCGAACGCCCGACCAACAACGAGCCCGCGCATATTCGCTCTGAACTTGAAGGATCGCTAAAGCGCTTGGGCGTGGAATATGTGGATCTCTATTACCTTCACCGCCGCGATCCCCTGACCCCGATCGAAGATGCTGTCGGTGCGCTTTCCGATCTTGTGAAGGAGGGCAAGATCGGCGGTTACGGCCTGTCCGAGGTCGCGCCCTATACGCTCCGACGCGCCCATGAAGTGCATCCATGCATGGCGGTTCAGAGCGAGTATTCGCTTTGGACCCGCGCACCTGAACTCGGGATGATCCAGGCTTGTGAAGAGCTTGGCGTTGCCTTTGTCCCGTTCTCGCCGCTCGCACGCGGCGTGTTCGGCCGCGCCTTTCCCGAGAATTTCGAGCCGCAGGATTTCCGCACCAATATCCCGCGCTTCCAAGGGGATAACTACATCCGCAACAAGGCGATCGTCGACAATTTCCGCACCTATGCCGCGGGCAAGGGCTATACCACGGCCGAGCTTGCCTTGGCGTGGCTTTTGGCCAAGGGCGACAACCAGATACCGATCCCTGCCACGCGGACCGCTGATCACCTTGGCGATTGGGTCGCGGCCGATTGCATCACGCTTACGGCCGACGAGATTGCCGAGATCGAAAGCATTCTCCCCGTCGGCTTTGCATTCGGTGACCGCTACAGCGACGAAATGGCCAAAACGGTGGAGCGTTACAGCTAATAGAGCGAAGACACGGGGTTTTTGGTTTGCGGGCTGGAACCTGGACGCTGCCCTGCGCAGGGTGCTGGTTGGGGGAGGACTCGAACGGGTCGATATCAGCGCTGGTCCCACCATCGAGCGTGACGCTTTTGTCCGCTATCTCCACTACAAATAATTCGATGTGAACTTTGGCGACGCAAAGTTGAAAGCGCGGTTTCAGGCCGAGAAAGCGCGGCTCAACACGAACCGGCACCGTGTCTGTTTGAGCGCAGAACGTAAAGCCGCTCGGTTCTGTCCGATTTGCTTCCCTAAGGCTCAACGGCATGCAGGCGTGTCAATTCAAAGTTGCTGTTTTTCGGCATCTCCGGCGAATTTTATATACCAAAGTATATTCGTATATCCTTAATCGAAGTCTCAGCCGTGCGAACCAAGCTTTTCGCATTCGGGGTGTGGGTGTATCCTTTGGGGTATTAATCGGGCCTAAAGGGTATCCTGATCGTGTCAGAATGATACTGGCTCAATCATTTTAGAGACAGTTCTTTGCGACTTCGGCTCGTAAGGGCCTGATGCCGTGTGAAGTAAGTATCGCTGGTTTTGTGACTGGTTAAGAGTTCTCAGGTTCGGGTCGGAGCCGCCGATATGCCCAGTCGCAATGGCTAGATGCATTTGAGAAGGTAAATTGTATGGATCAAATTCACATGCTGCTAGTCGAGGACAATCCCGGGGATGTCCTTTTGACGAAAGAGGCTCTCAGGGATTCAAAAATTCGGAACAATATGACTGTGGTCGGCACAGGCGAAATGGCTCTCGATTTCCTCTATCGCCGCGGTGACTACGAAGATGCCACGCCGGTTGATTTGATCTTGCTTGATCTCAATCTTCCGGGTGTGGACGGTTACGAAGTTCTCGAGGTCATCAAGCAGGACGAAAAACTCCGGCGCGTCCCCGTTGTGGTTCTGACCAGTTCCGCAGCCGAGTCGGATCGGCTCAAGAGTTATAATCTCCATGCGAATTGTTTTGTAACCAAGCCTCTGGGGGCAGAGGCCTTTTATTCGATTGTTCGCCAGATCGAACAGTTCTGGCTTAAAATTGTCGGCCTTCCTCCGAGGTAACATGCAACCGATTGAAGAAGACGTTTTGGGCCTCTTGGTGCGGGCGCTCAGTCACGATATTGCGGCACCGTTTCGCACGATCAGCGGGGCTGCCGCGATCCTCTCGGGTGGGCATGACGAGAACGAGATTCTCCCCCTGATCATCGACGCGTCCGACGAAGGCGCGGCACAGCTTGGTGTTCTGGTTGGCGCACTCCAATTTATGATCGAGTCAAAGGACGTGGTGGCGGTTCCCGTTTCGCGGCAGCTCCAATCGTGTGCCTTAGGTGGCGGGGTCCTCGTCGAGACCTGTCTGTCGGACGATCTCGCGCTTCAACTCCCTTGTGGTGTTTTCGACCGAATTTGCCGACTCTTGGCCGATGCGATTCAGGTTTGGGGCATCGGAGGCGTCGGTCGGATCACAGTCGCCCCAAGCGAGACGGGCAGGGCTATCGTTCTTGGCGCCGATTTCCGCACCCAATCCATCAGGCCGCGTGCGCTCGAGCGCTTTTTTGTCCCTGTGAAACAGAACTACTTCGACTGCTCTGAAGGGCATGTTCCCTTGGCGTTCCTCATCAAGGTTGCTGCAGTCAAATGTGGGGGGGATGCCGCGATCCATCTTTCCGACGAGGGGCGCGCGCGTCTGACCATCTCGATCCCGATTTAACAAAAGCGGGGATCGAGCATGTCGGGCCAAAGCACCAATAGAACATTTGTCCAGAGCCTTCTCTTCGGCGCGTTGCAGGTGCTTGTCTTGTCGCTTGCTCTTTCTGATTTGGTCTTATGGATCGTGCGCCCCGTCGTGCTCAACGAGCTTGCTCAGGTTCTAGGCAACGGCATGGCCTTTAATACGGCTGTCTGTGTTTCTTTGCTTGCCGCGTCGGCTCTTTTGGGGGGTAAAGTCTTGCCTCTCAGGCTTGCGCTTTCGCTTGTCGCGCTTGCGATTTGCGGTGCCAAAATGGCCTATATCGTCGGCCTGACCGATTACAACATCGACTTTTTGTTTCATTCCGATGCTCACTTCAGGGTCTCGATGGGGGATCAGACGGCGATGGCTTTGGGGTTTATCGCGGTCGATCAAGTGATCCGCACCAAGGGCACGAATACTTCTATCGCCGACTTGTTTCGGTTTCTGGCGCTCTGGACGGGGGTCATCGGGGTCCTCGACAACCTGTTGAGCTTTTCGAGTGTTGAACACTTCTCGGGTAAACCGAATCAGATGTCGGTCCAGACAGCGCTCTCGATTATGCTGCTCAGCCTGTCGCAATGGCCCAAGCTGGCAACGGTGCGCAACTTTGAGGATGTTTCGCGGGTGCTGCGTCTCAAGGAGTACGCCATTACCATTGCGATCCTGTTCTTCGGAGTCTTGGCCTCCGAGGAAAAGCGACTGATTGCAAATGATACAACCGCCAAGGTCCTTCAAAGCGACGCCGCGATCGTCGCGCATATGCTCGAGCAAAACGTTGCGCTGGTTTCGGGCGCAGCTTCACAAGTTCTTGCGCAACAGAACGACTTCGCTCAGCGGCAATCTGCGTTTGGCTATGCACGGATATTCGAAGCAATGGACGGTGGTCTGGCGCTTTATGATCCCGTGCGGCAAAACGGAGAGATACTTGAGGCCTTCATTATGGAAACCTTTGCGCTCGAGGTCGATCCGAGGCTTTCGGTAGGCTTGGAGATCAGCAATACCTCCCATCTCGATCTACGGGTTATGGGCGGGGTCGAGGAAAGCGGTAAACCCTATCTTCTGTATTTTGCGATGGAGCGCGACGCGGAGGACGGACCCGTCCTCGTTGTTGTTTCGCGGCCGATGGGAGTGGTTTTCGACCCTCGCGCCACTTTGGAGCAGGTGTTTGTCGGGCTTTCGATCGACGACATTCAGGTGCTCGGATCGACTGCAATCGGCCAGATGAACCCAAGTCGGACCGTGGTCAAAGACTTTGTTTTGGGAAATCGCGATTGGTCCTTGTCGCTCTTCGCAACTCCGGTGTTTACCGCGAGCTTCGGACCGTTCTCGCTTGGCTGGATTGTGCCGTTCATTGCCTTCGTGGTCGGGTTTAGTGCGAACCGGACGATCCTAGCCCGTGAGCGGTTGCATGAGCTTCAGGCTTTGAACAAGCAAAATCAGGAGATCATGGCTAAGCTCGAGCAGCAGAACCGCGAGCTCTCGCAATTCGCCTATATTTGTTCGCACGATCTCAAAGAGCCGTTCCGCATGGTGTCGACCTTTTCCAAGCGGCTCAGATCCCAACTCTATTCCACCGATCTCAAGGACGAGGTTGCCAAGCAATATCTGGATATTCTCAGCGATGCCGGCGACAGGGCAGGGCTTTTGATCGAGGATTTGCTCGCCTACACAGTATGCGATGACGAGAAAATTCCGCGTGACCGGATCGACCCTGTGCCCGTCATTCAGGAGTGTTTCGAGTCTGCAAAACTCATAAATCCCGAGCGGGAAGCACGTTTTAGCTATGGCAATTTCACGATGCTGAATGTGAACCGACTACAGTTTAAGCAGATATCGCAGAACCTGATCGACAACGCGGTGAAGTACAGCAAATCCGAAGGCCCGATCGAGATAGAATATTTCACCCGTCTGGTTGGACGAGATATCGTTTTTGTGGTCAAGGATAATGGAATAGGTATCCCCGAGAAGCATCGCGACAAAGTCTTTGGCGTCTTCAAGAGACTTCACGCCCGCGACCAGATTGCAGGAACGGGTATCGGGCTGGCGATCTGTGCCAAGATCGTTGCCGCCTATCATGGAAAAATATGGGTCGATCCCGACTGTTCGGAGGGGACAGAGATCTGCTTCACGCTCCCTGCCGCGTCCCAAAACAAATAACGAGTTCAAAGACTTGGGCGGTGATGCGGGAGAAACCCGCCTCTTTTCCGCAAAAGCGAAAAAGAGGCGCTTTTACTCGATACGCTGGAGGTCTTACTCGCTTAACGAAAATGGGAACACAAATTGACCGCCTCTCTCTTTGGTAGTATCAAGATGACAGTCAAGTCAAGTTGCCAAGTGTCAAAATGATCCTTGCAAAAGGATAGGAACCTATGCTTACCAATGCCGTTGCGAAAATGCGTTCCATGTTGCTCGAAATGGAAAAAGATCTTGGTCTTGCCGAGCTCTCAGAAGCACAGCGCGACGTACTTTATGCGATTACACTCCTGTCCGCCAAAGAAGGTATCGCGAATATCGAGGATATTCAGGCGCATGAGCTGACACAGTTCATTAGCCGTCCGACCCTGTTCCGCGCACTCACAGTGCTATCTGAAAAGAAGATCATTCAGCGTATCGGCACCGAACGTTCCGGCAAATATCAGGTGATTTGAGGCCTGCTAGTCTCAATATGCGGCGAAATTGCGCCGAGTTCTAAGGGCGCCCGAACAAATGACGCGCCCGAAATAGCCCGAGGGCTAAGCCGAAACACAAGATCGTTCCCATCGTGTCGCCGAAAACAAAGGCAAAGAGCATGGGACGCAAGAGTTCTGAAAAGATTTCCGTCTGGTAAACAAGCCCGTGGCCGATGGAATTGAAGAGCGACGCCACGATGCCCGCGAAAATCAGGTAGCGCCAGGTATCGCGGCCGATCAAATCAAGATCGGGTCCAAGCGGGACCCCCAAGAGTCGTAGCGCCGAAATTCCAAGCCAACCGGACGCCGCTCCGACAAGCCATGTCAGAGCTTTTGACATCGTGATCGCGACATCGGGCGTCACGACAAAATGACCGACGACCGCAGCCGCCAAGAGATAGAGCACAGAACGCCAACCGAACAGCCATGCGGTCAGAACGCGCACCCCATGGGGCAGGAAAATAAGCAAGGCATAGTCCGTCAGACTTGGTGAAATCAGCGTCTGAAGCGGGACGACCACCACCTCCATGAGCCAAAAGCTCAGGGTGTAAAGCACTGAAACAACTGCAACAATCAGAGCTTGCGCTTGGATGTTCTTCACGTTTCTTCCTCGTAAGCAGGGCTCGAGGATAGTCGCTTTGGTATGCCCATGAAACTTTATTTTCGCGGTTTCCCGCGGCCCTATACCTTTGCTGCGGGCAACGAACTGCGAGACGGAGCCGCATTGCTCCGAGTGCTGCGTCGCAAGACTGATGGCGGCAGAGGAGATCAGGGGGTTAAAAACGAAAAAACCCGCCTAAGCGGGTCTCTCTCAAATCCCAGACTTTGGGATTATGGCTCCGGCGGTAGGGATCGAACCTACGACCAATTGATTAACAGTCAACTGCTCTACCGCTGAGCTACGCCGGAACATGTGGGGGTGTATAGCTATGGTGTTTTGGGGCTGCAAGAGGGTTTTGGCGAAAAAATCCACCGATTTTGATTTTTCTTCAAAGGCGTTCGAAAACGGACTTAAAATTAAGGGGATTTGAGGCTTTGCACATATTTCTTTGCGTCAAATCAATGAGATGCGCAAAGATGTTTCTGGCGGCGGCTGGGTGCAGATTGCTTGGAATATCTGCATAAAGTCGGGGGGTTAGGGTCTCGATCGTGATCGGACCGGATTCGAGGGCTGCCAGAATTTGTGACTCGCGCAGTCTGCGGTGATCGATCAAGTCGCGTACTCGATCCAATGGCTGATCAATCGGCGCACCGTGCCCCGCAAAATAGCGCCTCGCCGGATGGTCGAGCAGCTTTTCGCAAGAGGCCATGAAATCTGTAAGATCGCCGAAAGGCGGCGAGACAAGGCTCGTGGCCCAGCCCATCACGTGATCTGCGCTGAAGATCACATCGCGCCAGGCAAAGCACAGATGATTCCCAAG
This sequence comes from Marivivens sp., assembly GCA_023255435.1. Classification (GTDB taxonomy): domain Bacteria; phylum Pseudomonadota; class Alphaproteobacteria; order Rhodobacterales; family Rhodobacteraceae; genus Marivivens. The sequence continues at coordinate 5,945 of JALRIK010000039.1, read as the reverse complement.
ATGCCCGGGGGTGTGGAGAGCGGTGATCCGTCCTGCAGGGGTTTCGAGCGCTTCGCCGTCGACCAGTCTGACGTCGGGCCTAAAGTCGTGATCGAGCCCCTCGCTGCTCTGGCCGTGCCCGCTTGCTTCGAGCGCGCGCATCACAGCGCTCATCCCGTCGCGCGACGCGCCGAAGGCATAGGTCTTGGCCTTGGTCCGCTCGGCAAGGGGACGGGCGAGGGGGGAGTGGTCCGCATGGGTGTGGCTGACGAGGATATGGCTGATGTCCCCTCGTGTCGCGTCAAGGATCGCCCCGAGATGCGGCTCCGATACCGGGCCGGGATCGATCACGACGAATGGGCCTTGGCCGAGGATATAGGTGTTGGTCCCCCAAAAGGTCAGCGGTCCGGGATTGGGGGCGATGATCAGGCGCAGATCAGGTTCAAGGTCATGCGGGATGCCGACGGCGGGCGAGGGGGTCATGCTGTGATCCTGCTTCCATGTTCGTTGCGCGCAGGGTAGCGTCTGGGCCATGATCTTCAAGCGCTTGAAAACCTACATGCCGCGCGGGCTCTATGGGCGGGCCGCCTTGATCCTGTTGCTGCCTGTCATCACGCTCCAGATCGCGGTTACGATTTCGTTCGTGCAAAAGCATTTTGCAGGGATGACGGGGGCGCTCACCGTGAGTTTCTCTGAAACGGCCATCTATGCGATGACCCACCCCGATGCGGCGCCCTCTCTGGGTCTCGAAATGACCGAGGCAGAGACAATCCCCGACGCGGATCGCTGGCACTTTTACGATCTCACGGGGGCGCAGGTGGTTGCCAACCTGCGCGCCAAAATCCCCGAAGTCCGCGCGGTTGATCTGACAGAAGAGAATGCGGTGATCCTTTATGCTGCGTCGGGTGCGCAGACATGGCGCATCAGATCGGATCGTCAGCGCGTGTCGGCGGCAAATCCGCATCAGCTCATTGTTCTCCTTGTCCTCACGGGGATCTTGATGACAGTGATCGCCTTTATTTTCTTGCGCAATCAATTGCGGCCCATCACCCGACTTGCCGAGGCGGCGACGGAATTCGGCAAGGGGCGACTGCGCCCCTATACGCCCGCAGGCGCGCTTGAAGTGAGGGCGGCGGGCACTGCCTTTCTCGAAATGCGGGCGCGGATCGAGCGGATGAATCAGAGCCGGAACCTTATGTTCTCGGGGATCAGCCATGACCTGCGCACGCCTTTGACCCGATTGAAGCTTTCGCTTTCGTTTCTCGACGATGCCGACGCCGAAGAGATGAAAAAGGACGTTCAGGATATGGAGCATCTGATCGATGCCTTCCTTGAATATGGCCGTGCCGAGGCGGGGGCCGTTCTTACCCCCACCGATCCCAAGAGCCTTTTGCTTGAAGTGATCGAGGCAAATGAACGTGCGGGACAGAATGTCGGCATCGGGCGGGTCGATCTTCCTGACGACAAACCTGTTCCGATGCGACCGCTCTCGATCAAGCGGGCGCTTGAAAACCTGATTCAGAACGGCCTCCGTTATGGCGGGACACGTGTCGAAATTTCGATCGTGCGGACCGAACGCACGCTTAGGTTTGAGGTCGAAGACAACGGTCCGGGGATTCGCGCCGATGCTAGAGACGAAGCGATGAAGCCCTTTACGCGGCTCGATCCTGCGCGAAACCAGAACGCAGGCACAGGGGTCGGGCTTGGACTCGCCATTGTCGCGGATATCGCGCGGCTCCATGGCGGGGTGCTTCGACTCTCCGACAGCGCGACACTTGGCGGGCTCAAAGCCGAAATTGTCATTGCGCTCTAAGCGACTAGCGAAAGGGGAAAGTTTGGTAGGCCCGGCAGGATTTGAACCCGCAACCAAAGCGTTATGAGCGCTCTGCTCTAACCGTTGAGCTACAGGCCCCCAAGTGCTTGCCTAGCTATTGACGGGCCGATGGTCAAGTTGTCACTGGCCCTTTTGAGCGAGTTGCGGTAACGAGCGGCCATCCAATCTTTAGCCCAAGCAAGCGGGGACCCCATGAGCGGTAAAAATGGAATTACCTATGCCGACGCTGGCGTTGATATCGACGCAGGCAACACTCTGGTCGAGCGGATCAAACCCGCTGCCAAGCGCACGTCGCGTTCGGGCGTCATGTCGGGTCTTGGCGGCTTCGGGGCTTTGTTCGACCTCAAGGGTGCGGGCTATACCGATCCGATCCTTGTGGCGGCAACTGACGGCGTAGGCACCAAGCTCCGTATCGCCATCGATACAGGTAATGTCGACACGATCGGCATCGATCTTGTTGCCATGTGCGTGAACGATCTCGTTTGCCAAGGGGCAGAGCCGCTCTTCTTCCTCGATTATTTCGCGACGGGCAAGCTTGAACTCGACAGTGCGACCCGCATCATCGAAGGCATTGCGACAGGCTGCGCGCAGTCGGGCTGTGCACTCATTGGGGGCGAGACTGCGGAAATGCCTGGCATGTATCATGACGGCGACTTCGATCTTGCAGGTTTTGCCGTGGGCGCGATGGAACGTGGCCAAGAGCTGCCCGCTGGCGTTGAAGAGGGTGACGTTCTGTTGGGTCTCGGCTCGAACGGCGTGCATTCCAACGGGTATTCGCTTGTTCGCCGTCTGGTCGAAATGTCTGGCCTGTCGTGGGGTGATGCATCGCCCTTCTCGGGTGGCACTCTTGGCGAAGCGCTTCTTGCGCCGACCCGTCTTTACGTCAAACAGGCGCTTGCCGCTTACCGTGCGGGCGGCGTGCATGCCTTGGCCCATATCACGGGCGGCGGTTTGACCGAGAACCTTCCTCGTGTTCTTCCCGAAGGGCTTGGCGCCGATATCGACCTCACCTCGTGGGAGCTTCCGCCAGTGTTCAAATGGCTGGCGGGTGTCGGCAACATGGAAGAGGCCGAGCTGCTCAAAACCTTCAACTCTGGCATCGGTATGATCGCCGTCGTGGCCGCGGACCGCGCCGATGCGCTTGCAGAGCTTCTGCGCGCCGAAGGTGAACCGGTATCGGTCATCGGCAAAGTGACCAAAGGCGAGGGTGTGCGCTACTCGGGTTCCATCCTGTGAGCAAACGCGTCGCCATCCTGATTTCAGGCGGTGGTTCAAATATGGTGACGCTGGTCAATTCGATGACTGGCGATCACCCTGCGCGGCCTGTGCTGGTAATCTCCAATGTTCCTGACGCTGGCGGCCTCGCCAAGGCCGAGGCCTTGGGCGTGCCGACTGCGGTTGTCGACCACAAAGCCTTTGGCAAAGACCGCGCGGCCTTTGAAGCCGAGCTTGACCGTGTGCTTGCTGCGGCGGACCCCGATATCGTTTGTCTTGCGGGCTTTATGCGGATTCTGACGCCCGAGTTCACCCGTAAATGGGAAGGCAAGACGCTGAATATCCATCCCTCGCTTCTTCCCAAATACAAAGGGCTTCACACCCACGAGCGGGCAATCGAGGCAGGCGACACCGAGCACGGCTGCTCTGTGCACGAGGTCACGGCCGAGCTTGATGGCGGGCCGATCCTCGGGCAGGCGGTGATCGCGATCCGTCCCGACGATACCGCCGAGAGCCTTGCCGCGCGGCTTCTGGAATGGGAGCACAAACTCTATCCCGAGGTGCTGCGCCGCTTTGCGCTCGGGGATAAAACCCCGATCCGACTGGGCGTCTAGGACCATTTTCCGAGAATTTGGGGCTTTCTTACGACAGTCCGACCCGATTGGCCCTCCTCATATGGGGGCGGCTTTTCATTTGCGCGGGCTTCGATTAAGGAGCGGTGATCGCCGCGTGTAGCGGTGCAGTGAAACGGACTGGCATGAAGACGATTACCACGACCGAGGCGCTTGCCGCCTTTTGTGAAGAGGCCGCAAAACGTCCCTACGTGACGGTCGACACCGAGTTCCTACGCGAACGCACCTATTACTCCAAGCTGTGTCTGGTGCAGCTCGCCTATCAGGACAAATCGGGCAAGGACGCGGTGATCGTTGATCCTCTGGTCGAGGGGCTTTCTCTTGAACCGCTTTATGCTCTTTTCCGTAACACCGATGTGGTCAAAGTGTTCCACGCCGCGCGTCAGGATCTCGAGATTTTCTTCGTGGATGCGGGCGTGATCCCCGAGCCTCTGTTCGACACACAAGTGGCGGCCATGGTCTGCGGCTATGGCGAACAGGTGGGGTACGAAACCCTCGTGCGCAAGATCGCCAAAGCCGATGTCGATAAATCCTCGCGCTTTACCGATTGGTCACGCCGCCCTTTGACGGATGCGCAGCTGACTTATGCGCTGGCCGATGTGACCCATCTTCGCGACATCTATGAATCGCTTTCTGCCCGTCTCGCCAAATCGGGCCGCGAACGTTGGGTCGCCGAGGAAATGGCAGTGCTCAAAGACCCAGCGACTTATCAATCGAACCCTGACGAGGCCTGGCAAAAGGTCAAGACCCGCACGAATTCGGGCCGCTTTCTCGCCATCGTTAAAGAGCTTGCGAAGTTCCGCGAGACTTACGCCCAAGAACGCAACATCCCCCGCAGCCGTGTGTTCAAGGATGATGCCCTTGTCGAACTGGCTTCGACCAAGCCCATGACGGAAAAAGACCTTGGCCGTTCGAGGCTTTTGCTGCGTGAAGCGCGCAAGGGCGAAATTGCCGACGGGATCATGGCGGCCATCAAGGCAGGGGTCGAGATGCCTTCTGACAAAATGCCCAAGCCTGACCTGTCGCGTGAAAAGCTTCAAGTGAACCCCGCGCTTGCCGATCTTTTGCGAGTTCTGCTCAAGGCCAAATCCGATCAGGAAGACGTGGCACAAAAGCTGATTGCCACCGCCTCAGATCTTGATCTCATTGCAGCAGGCGAGCGGGATGTCGATGCCCTCAAAGGCTGGCGCCGCGAGGTCTTCGGCGAGGATGCGCTGTTTTGCTCTGCGAGGGCAAGATTGCTCTTGCCACCAAAGGCAACAAGGTCGTTCCGATCCGTCTTTGAGGATCAGCGCGCGGCTTTTGAGTTGCGCGCACCTTTGACCACGAAGGTGCGATAGGTCCGCAGCGCCTCTGGCGAAATCACTTCTGCTGCGGTGACTTCGCGTGTCGCGGCCGCGCCCTGAACCTGAACACCGCTTGGGGTTTCGATGCGGAAGTCATAGGTCGCGGTTGCGCCTTCGGCTCCGACAAAGACCAGTTCGGCATTATAAGCACCCTGACTTGCAGAAAGGCCAGTTGCGCGCAGGATCGCACCCGAGGGCATCCGCGCCAGCTCTGCCACCGAAATACTCTCGATGAGAACCCGCTGATCGACGGTGGCTGCGCCTCGCGTAGGCACGAGAGCAGGGGCCTGACCTGCTTCATAAACGACCGCCGTTTCCGACTTGCTTCCGAACCAATTCATCGGGTTGATCTTCGAATTAGAAATGCGCGAGCAGCCGGACACGGCGACCGAAGCAACCAACAGCAAAGCAAGAGGGCGGATCATTGGGTTCCCTTTCATTTCCTTGCCCCTTGGGTAGCTCAAAGCGCAGGACTTGAAAAGCATCCTCTGGACCTTTGGACAGAGGTTGCCTAGATCAGGGGCAAGCGGAAAGGAAAACCAATGGCCACCGAAGCGTTTGAAGAGATTGCCGAGACCTTTGAATTTCTTGACGACTGGGAGGATCGCTATCGCCATGTAATCGACATGGGCAAGGCGATGCCGCCGCTCGAAGACGCGTTCAAGGTCCCCGCGACCAAAGTCGACGGCTGCGCCTCGCAGGTTTGGCTTTTGCCCGATACGACGGATGGTGTTTTCAGCTTTCGCGGCGATAGTGATGCGATGATCGTGCGCGGTTTGATTGCCGTTCTGGCCGCTTTGTTCAACGGATTGCCTGTGGGCGAGGTGGCGCGGGTTGACGCACGCGCCGAATTGGGCCGGCTTGGGCTTAACGATCACCTTTCGGCGCAGCGCTCCAACGGCGTGCGCGCGATGATCGAACGCATCCAGACGGTCGCGG
>JALRIK010000038.1 GCA_023255435.1 Marivivens sp. | reverse complement strand
CCGATTGCGCTCGGCTCGATGTTGCTCGGGGCCTATGTCGGCCTGCGTCATCTCATCGCCGGATTTGAAAAGTTCGACTAGCCTAAAGCGGCTGCAATCTTTCGGGCAAGCCGTTCAGCAACCTCGGCTTTGCCCATCCTTTCCCACGTTTCGGACCCGTATTCGGTGATGAGCGTCACAGCGTTTTCGCTGCCGCCCATGATCCCCGTAGCAGGCGAGACATCATTGGCCACGATCCAGTCGCACCCTTTGCGGGCGCGTTTGGCCGTTGCATTGGCAATCACGTCGTCAGTTTCGGCTGCAAAGCCGACGACCAAACGGGGGCGGCCCTCACTCATATGACTGACCGTCTTGAGGATGTCGGGATTTTCCGCAAACTCGAGTGTCGGAAGCTTGCCCGCCTCTTTCTTAATCTTGCTGCCGCTGGCACTTGCCACGCGCCAGTCGGCAACCGCGGCGGCAAAGACGGCGGCATCCGCAGGAAGTGCAGCTTCGACAGCGGTCTTCATCTCTGCGGCGGTTTCGACTTTGACGAGTGTAACGCCTTGGGGCGGCGGTGCATCCGCGGGTCCCGTCACAAAGGTCACATGCGCCCCGAGAGCGACAAGTGCCGTAGCAATCGCGCTACCTTGCTGACCCGAAGAGCGATTGGCGATATAGCGAACGGGATCAATGGGTTCGTGGGTCGGCCCCGACGTCACAAGCACATGCTTTCCCTTCAAAGGTCCCTCCGACAAGGCGGCGCTGATGGCGGCGATGATCTCTTCGGGTTCGCTCATCCGGCCAAAGCCAAACTCGCCACAGGCCATGCTGCCCTCGACGGGACCACAAAAAAGAACACCATCGGATTTGAGCAGTTTGACGTTACGCTGGGTTGCAGGATGCTCCCACATCCGCACATTCATGGCAGGAGCGACCAAGACCCGCTTGTCCGTCGCCATCAGGAGAGTCGAGGCCAGATCATTGGCGAGCCCGTTGGCCATTTTCCCCAAAAGATCAGCCGTCGCAGGGGTCACAACGACAAGATCAGCGGAACGGGACAGCTCGATGTGACCCATTTCGACTTCTTCGGTGAGATCGAAGAGATCTTGGTAAACCTTGCTTCCTGCAAGCACCGAGAGCGTCAAGGGCGTGACGAACTCGCTCCCCGCTTTAGTGAGAACGGGTGTGACTGACGCCCCTTGGGCGCGAAGGCCGCGTACGACATCGACCGCCTTGAAGGCCGCAATGCCGCCGCCCACAATCAAAAGAACCCGTTTACCAGCAAGCATTGGCGCCCCCTTCGGAATTTAGGGCACCCTAAATCGTAGAAACGCGGCAAGCAATCCACCGCGCTCCAAAGTCGCAATCAGAGGAAATTGTGGATTTCCCGCGATTGGTTCTCGAGGGTCTTGCGCATTTTGGCAAAAGCAGCGGCTTCGAGCTGGCGCACGCGCTCTTTGGAAAGACCAAGCTCCTCTCCCAGAGACTCGAGCGTCCGTGGCTCATCCCGCAGCTTGCGTTCGCGCACGATGAACCTTTCACGATCATTGAGCGCCGAAAGCGCCGAATAAAGCCACTGGCGAAGGGTATGGGTGTCGTGGTCATGCTCGACACGCTCGGCAGCTTGTTCGCTGTCATCGGCCAGAGCTTCGACCCACGAACGGCCCTCTTCATCCGATGACTGCGTGGCATCGAGCGAGAAATCCGAACCCGAAAGACGGCCTTCCATCATCTCCACATCTGCCAAAGGCACACCGATTTCAGCGGCGACAGCGGCACGGAGTGCGACGGGATCGATGTTTTCCCCGCGCGCGGCGGCTTCGCGTTCGATCCGTGCCTGAACCCTGCGGAGATTGAAGAACAGCGACTTTTGCGACGAGGTCGAGCCGGTGCGGACCATCGACCAATTGCGCATTACATAATCCTGGATCGACGCCTTGATCCACCAGACCGCATAGGTCGAGAACCTCACGCCACGATCAGGATCGAATTTCTCGGCTGCCTTCATCAACCCAAGGCTTGCCTCTTGAATCAAATCGTTCATCGGAGCGCCATAACGGCGGAACTTGGCCGCCATCGAAATGGCAAGTCGCATATAAGCCGTGATCAAACGGTGCAGCGCTTGTTCATCGCGGTGATCCCGCCAAGCATAAGCGAGTGCCGCCTCGGTTTCAGCATCCAGCAGTTCCGCCTTCATCGCCCTGCGAGAGAGCGCCCGATCCATGGTTCCATCAAGTGCCAATTGCTCACCCCCTGGTGAATTTTCCTGCCCGCTCTTGTCGCGGTGCTTTTTCGTGATAGTCGTGAAGTCATACGCAGCGAAAACTCGACTGGATCACTCATGAATTCCAAAAGCGCAGTGAAAAAGTGCACGCTCGTTCTTGGGGGGGCGGCTTCCGGAAAATCCTTGTTTGCCGAGCAATTGGTGAAAAACACAGGAAAAAACCGGATTTACATCGCGACCAGCCAAATCTTTGACGATGAAATGCGACAAAAAGTCGAAGACCACAAAAAACAGCGCGGCGACGGCTGGATAACCATCGAAGAGCCCTTCGATATGGCAAAGGCGCTTGCCGATGCGACGCCCCAAGATGTCGTTCTGATCGACTGCGCGACCCTTTGGCTGACCAATCACCTTTTGGCCGAGCACGATCTTGGAGCCGAGCAAGAGGCATTCCTAAGCGCGATTGCGCTTTGCCCCTCTGATATTGTGATCGTGTCGTCTGAAACGGGTCTGGGTATTGTGCCCGACAATGCCTTGGCGAGGCGCTTTCGCAATGCCCAAGGCCGCTTGAACCAAGCCATCGCAAGCACTGCCGATACAGTGGTTTTTGTGGCTGCAGGACTTCCCATGGTGCTCAAGGGAGAACTGCCCCGATGACACGGCTTTGGTTTGTAAGACACGGGCCGACCCATGCCAAATTCATGGTCGGTTGGAGCGATATTCCCGCCGATCTGTCGGATCGTGCCGCGATCGAGCGTCTGGCTCGCTATCTCCCGAACGCACCCGTCGTCTCGTCCGACCTTATCCGCGCTGTCGCAACCGCCGACGCGATCCAAGAGAACCGCCCCCGTCTCGAGCATGACCCTGCCCTTCGGGAAATCAATTTCGGCGACTGGGAAATGCGGACCTTTGATCAGGACGATGCCCGTCTTCGCGCCTATTGGGAAACACCCGGCGATATCGCGCCCCCGAACGGAGAAAGCTGGAACGCAACGTCGAACAGAGTTTCCGCCGCTGTAGATAGCTATCTGGCCCGAGGATTCAGCGACCTCATCCTTGTGGGCCACTTCGGGATGATCCTCACTCAGGTGCAGCGTGCGCTTGGCATTTCGGCCTATGAAACCTTTGCGCACAGGATTTCCAACCTCTCGGTGACACAGATCACGGTGGGGCCTGACCGATGGACGCTTGAAACGATTGATCACAATCCTTGATGGATTACCGAACAATTGCTGACTGGCAAAACAGAGGATTTCGGGGCCTAGTGGGGACATTCAATTCCAAAGGTCCAATATCCTATGCCCTATACTCTTTTTATCGGTGATCGCCTTTTCTCAAGTTGGTCTCTGCGCGGCTGGCTGATGCTCGAAAAATTCAGCATCCCCTATGAAACCACGATGGTCGGTCTCTACTCGGGAACCATGGCCCAAGACATGAAGGGGATGGAACCCGCGCGCACCGTTCCTGCGATGAAAACAAACGTTGGACATGTGCTTTCGGACTCGCTGTCCATGGCTGAAACGCTTGCCGAAGAAAACCCAGACGCGGGTCTGTGGCCCAAGGATGCGGGTGCCCGTGCTCTGGCCCGCAATCTCGTGGCTGAGATGCATTCGAGCTTTTCCGCCCTGAGAGGTGAATGCCCCAACAACATCGCATTTGTCTGGAGCGACTTTACAGTCTCGGACGCTGTTAAAAAGGATCTCGCCCGTATCGAAGAACTTTGGGCGCTTGCGCACAGCCGCTACGGCAAGGAAGGAAGCCCCTGGCTTTTTGGGGAATATTCGCTTGCCGATGTGTTCTATGCGCCCGTCTGCTGCCGCATGACGACCTATAGCCTCCCCCAGAGCGAATTCGCCAAGAGCTACATCAAAGCCACGCTGACCGATCCTGCGTTTCAGGCTTGGCGGAAAGAGGCACTCGAAGAGGTCCACGACCCCTTCCCCTATGATCTTGCGTTCCGAAAAGCGGATTGGCCGTATTAACCAAACCTAAACCATGTTCCCGCCATGTGGAGAGGCAAGCACTTGGCGGGATCAGAATGGTCGCATTTACCCAAACAGTCGCCTTTGAAGGCGTCGAAGCTCGACTTGTCGAGGTGCAATGCGCACTCAGTCCCGGCATCCCGAGCTTTTCTATCGTAGGTCTTCCAGACAAAGCGGTCTCGGAAGCCAAAGAGCGCGTCAGGGCGGCCCTAGCGACGCTCTGCATCGCGCTTCCCTCGCAGCGGATCACGGTCAATCTTTCGCCTGCCGATCTGCCAAAGGAGGGATCACATTTCGACCTTCCCATCGCGATCGCCCTTCTGGCCGCGCTCGAAATCATCCCGCAGGACATCGCCGCCGAATATGTGGCCTTGGGGGAGCTTTCGCTTGACGGCAAACTGGTGAGCGTGCTTGGCGCTCTCCCCTCTGCCATGTCGGCGGCCGAGGAAAACCTTAGCCTTATTTGCCCGAGCGGCTCGGGGGCCGAGGCGGCTTGGGTCGGGGCGACGCCTGTTTACAGGGCGCAGACGCTGACCCAAGTGATCCAGCACATGACATCTTCTGCGCCGCTCCCTCTTTGCCTTCCGGGTGAGGTAACGGGAGAGACGTTTTCGCGTGATTTCGCAGACGTAAAAGGTCAAGAACGTGCCAAGCGAGCGCTCGAAATCGCTGCGGCAGGCGGACATCACGTGCTCATGGTCGGTACGCCCGGATCGGGGAAATCCATGCTGGCCGCGAGGCTTCCCTCGATTCTGCCGCCTCTCTCGCCACAAGAGGCCTTGGAAACCTCTATGATCCACTCTCTTGCGGGACTTCTCGATGAAGGCGGGATCAGCAGAGCGCGGCCCTTTCGCGAGCCGCATCACACCGCATCGATGGCAGCCATTGTCGGTGGCGGGCGCGGCGCCCAACCCGGAGAGATAAGCCTTGCCCACAATGGGGTATTGTTCCTCGATGAGTTTCCCGAATTCCCGCGCACAACGCTCGAAACTCTGCGCCAGCCGATCGAAACAGGCGAGGTCATGGTCGCCCGCGCGAATGCCCACATTCGCTATCCGTGCCGCTTCATGCTCGTTGCGGCGGCGAATCCCTGCAAATGCGGGTATTTGTCGGAAAGCACACGCGCCTGTTCGCGGGCACCGGTATGCGGCGAGGATTATCTAGGCCGCATCTCGGGGCCGCTGATGGATCGGTTCGATCTGCGCGTCGAAGTCCCGCCCGTCAGTTTTCATGACCTCGATCTACCGTCCAAAGGAGAACCCTCTCAGGTGATCCGTGCACGCGTCACAAAAGCCAGAGAGATCCAAACCGCCCGAGTAAGCAAGGGCCTGACGGCGAAGGTAAATTCGGATCTTGAAGGGAGCGAGCTTGAAGCCTTGGCCGAACCCGATACCGAGGGGCGCGCCCTGCTCAACAAAGTTGCCGAGCGTTATGGACTTTCAGCGCGTGGATACCATCGCATCTTGCGCGTCGCGCGGACCGTTGCCGATCTCGACGCCTCGGAAACCGTGCGTCTTGCCCATGTTTCCGAAGCGATCAGTTATCGTTTGGCGTTTACCAAAGAGCTTTAGCCCCGATCAAAGGCCGCGACGCTTTTCGATGGCAAGCCAGATTTTTTCAGCGACATTGATGCCGTCAAATCGCTCGAGCTCCTGAATGCCTGTGGGAGAGGTGACGTTGATTTCGGTCAGGTAGTCACCGATTACGTCGATCCCCACGAAGATCTGGCCTTTTTCGCGCAAAAGCGGACCGATCTTAGCACAAATTTCTAGATCCCGATCAGTCAGGGCAACCTTCTCAGGACGACCGCCCACATGCATGTTCGAACGGGTTTCACCCTGTGCAGGCACGCGGTTGATCGCCCCCACGGGTTCGCCGTCAACTAGAATGACACGCTTGTCCCCCTTGCTCACATCAGGAAGGAATTTCTGCATGATCAGGGGTTCACGATTGATCCCGCTGAAAAGCTCGTGGAGCGAGGCGAGGTTACCGTCCCCGACCTTGAGCTTGAACACGCCCGCACCACCATTGCCATAAAGAGGCTTGAGAATGACATCGCCATGACGCTCGCGGAACTCGCGCAGCGTTTCGAGATCGCGGGCGATCATCGTCGGCGGGGTCAGATCGGGGAACTGGAGCACGAGGAGTTTTTCAGGATAATTCCGCACCCAGAACGGATCGTTCACAACCAAGGTCTTGGGGTGGATCAGATCCAGAATATGGGTCGTGGTGATGTATCCCATGTCAAACGGCGGGTCCTGACGGAGCCAAACCACGTCGAATTCGCTCAGATCCCGAACGCATTCTTCGCCAAGCGTTGCATGGGCCCCCTTGACCCGCTGCACCTTGAGGGGCCAGCCGCGTGCCGTGACGCGCCCCTCCTGAAAGGCAAGCTTGTCAGGCGTATAGTAAAACAGCTCGTGCCCGCGCTTTTGCGCCTCTTCCGAAATTCGGAATGTGCTGTCGGCATCGATATTGATCGCACCGATCGGGTCCATCTGGATCGCGACTTTCAAGGACATGGCTTTACCTCGGGTTCTGAGACTTTGCCTTTACATGGCCCATGTTCCAAGGACTGGCAATGGCGGCTCAGGCGAAAGCCACGTTTTCAATGAGCTTGATCGCCCCGATACCGTCGACCAAAGCGACATCAAACCGCGATGGCGTAAGCTGACCTTTGGCTTGGGTGCCCAAAAACTCGGTTGCGGTCTGCTGGATGCGAAACAGTTGCCGTGCCCCGAGCATGGCAACTGCACGATCGTGGCTTTTGCTTTTCTTGACCTCGACGAAGACCACCTGATCGTCATTCCTTAGAATGAGGTCAATCTCACCGCCGCGCCCACGCCATCGCCGCGCCAGAACGGTGAACCCGCGCCTTTCATACTCCCGCTCGACCGAAACCTCGGCCGCGTAGCCCGCGTGGTAGGCAAGGCTCCCGTTCAAGTGTCTTTTTCCATCGCCAGAGCGATTTGATAGACCTGTCTCCGTTGGAGCCCGAGGGCACCTGCGACCGCAGTTGCCGCATCCTTGACCCGCATGGTTTTCATCGCTTCGCGCAAAGCGGCCTCCACATCGTTTTCTTCCACGGTGACGGCGCCGCCGCGACCCACGATAACCACAAACTCGCCACGCGCCGTCTGATCGGCAAAGGTTTCGCGCACCTGCGCAATTGTTCCACGACGCACATCCTCGAACTTTTTGGTCAGCTCGCGGCACACCGCGATTTCCCTCTCGGGTCCCAGTATCTCACACAGACTGTCTAACATTTCGTGAATGCGCTTGGGCGATTCGTAAAAAACCATCGTAAAAGGAAGGTCGCGCAGACTTGCGATTTCGGTATCGCGCTGGGTTTTCCCTGACGGCAAAAACCCAACAAACAAGAAGCGATCGGTCGGAAGTCCCGCTACAGCCAGCGCCGCCAAAAGCGCCGAAGCACCAGGTGCGGCCCGAACATCCAGACCCGCCGCAATCACCGCGCGGCCGAGTTCATAGCCGGGATCAGCAACCAATGGCGTGCCGGCCTCGGAAACATAAGCGACGGATTTACCTGCTGCGATCTGGTCCACAAGTCGCTTGGCAATATTGTCGCCCGAATGATCATGATAGGCAACAACCTGTCGTTGGCCCAAAGCAACGCCATGAATCTCCATAAGTTTTCGCGCTGTGCGTGTATCCTCGGCCGCGATAAGGTCAGCATTGGCAAGGATGTCGAGACCTCGAAGCGTGATATCCCGCGCAGTCCCGATGGGCGTTGCAACAAAGTAAAGTCCGGCCGAGAGTGGCTTGCTTTCCAATTTCATACCTAGACCCCTGCTTTAACGTCTTTATGATAAGACCAATTCTGCCCTAGGGCGAAAGAATCCAACCGCGGCGCGATTTACGCGTCGAGAGGAGTGAAGAATTTATGTTTGCCATTTTGTCCACCCCGCGCAAGGCGATAACAGCGCTTTTGATTTTGTTCTCGGCTGTTTGGCTTGCCGCCTGTCAGCCGACGTCTGCTCCCACGACAACCTCTTTCCAAAGCGGCGGGAAAGTGCAGGTCGCACTCCTCGTGCCTTCGGGGTCCGAAAATTCGAGTGATGCCTTCCTTGCGCAGAACCTCGAGAACTCGGCGCGTATGGCGATCGCAGACCTCAAGGGCGTGGACATCGATCTTCGGATTTACGCCACCGCAGGCAATCCTCAGGTCGCAGCCTCTGTCGCGACCCAAGCCGTCAACGAAGGCGCACAGATCATCCTTGGCCCGCTTTATGCCGAGGCCGCCAATGCTGCAGGGATTGCGGTCGCACGGTCGGGCGTGAACGTGCTGGCTTTCTCCAACAATACGACGATAGCGGGCGGAAACGTCTTTGTGCTCGGGGCGACGTTCCAGAACACGGCGAAACGCCTCGTTTCCTATGGCATGCGTCAGGGCATCAATTCCTATGCCGTCATCTACGGAAATGATCTCCAAGGCGCTGTCGGCCGTGATGCCATCGCCAACGAAGTGCGCAATGCCGGTGCAACACTGGCGGCCACCGAGACCTATGCGATGTCGCAGTCGGGCATCATCAGCGCAGGCTCCCAAATCGCGCGCTCGATCCGCTCGTCCGGAGCTCAGGCAGTGTTCTTGACCGGCGGCGTAAATGCCGATCTTCCGATCATTGCCACCGCGCTTCCCGAACAGGGCATCAGCCCTGAAACAGTCAAATTCATCGGTCTGACCCGTTGGGACGCCGCGCCTCAGGCCATGGCACTCCCCGGTCTGCAGGGCGGGCTTTTCGCGATGCCCGATACAGCCGTGAACGCACAATTCGAAGCCCGCTACGCCGCAACCTATGGCGAGGCACCCCACCCTCTCGCCGGTCTGGCCTATGACGGGATCGCAGCGGTCGGCGCCCTCGCGGCTCTCGGCAACGGAAACCCCGTTTCGCGCGCGGCTTTGACCCAGGCACAGGGCTTTGAAGGCACCCAAGGCATTTTCCGTCTCAACGCGGACGGAACCAACGAACGCGGTCTTGCCGTCGCAACCATCCAGAACAATCAGGTAGTTATCCTTGAACCAGCCCCAAGAAGCTTTGCTGGCGCCGGTTTCTGATCCGGCCGCTTTCCGCAAAGAAATCCTAGAAACGCCGGACAGTCTCATCTGTCCGGCGTCTGAAATTTTCGACGCCGCCGCCGTGCGTGCCGCTCTCGA
The DNA here is from genome assembly GCA_023255435.1 of Marivivens sp. Taxonomy (GTDB): domain Bacteria; phylum Pseudomonadota; class Alphaproteobacteria; order Rhodobacterales; family Rhodobacteraceae; genus Marivivens. The sequence goes on along the minus strand of JALRIK010000038.1, from coordinate 13,511 downwards.
TGTGGCGCTCTCGGAGGCCAAGGACGCGATGGAAATCCGCAAGGCGACCGTCGCCATCCTCAACGAGGCACAGAAGAACGGTCGCGCGGCAATCGCGGATGCCTTTGCAAAGCGCCCCTTCGATGCACGTCCCGCCACGCGGGCCTATACCCATTTGACCGATGCGCTGGTGCACACGGTTTTGCATGTCGCGCAAACAAAACTCCATCCCCTCTCAAATCCGACCGAAGGCGAAAAGCTCGCGGTTGTGGCAGTCGGCGGCTACGGGCGGGGGGAGATGGCTCCGTTTTCGGACGTCGATCTGTTGTTCCTGACGCCCTATAAAATCACGCCATGGGCAGAAAGCCTGATCGAGTCGATGCTCTACATCCTTTGGGATTTGAAGCTCAAAGTCGGTCACGCAAGCCGCACGATCAAAGACTGCATCAGGCTTGCCAAAGAAGACTACACCATTCGCACGAGCCTTGTGGAATATCGTTATCTCGATGGTGATCGCCAACTGGCCGATGCACTGCGAGATCGCCTATGGAAAGAACTTTTCAGCTCGACTGCGTCGGATTTCGTCGAAGCCAAACTGGAAGAGCGCGCCGAGCGCCACCGCAAACAAGGCGGGCAGCGTTACGTTGTGGAACCTAACGTGAAAGAGGGCAAAGGCGGTTTGCGCGACCTCCAATCGCTCTTCTGGATTGCGAAATACGTCAACGGCGTTCAGGAAACGTCCGAACTGGTCAAGCTCGGCGTATTTTCAAACGACGAATACAACACCTTTGTTCTGGCCGAGGATTTTCTTTGGGCGGTGCGCTGCCACATGCACCTTGCCACCGCCCGCGCGATGGACCAGCTCACCTTTGATCTTCAGGTCGAGGTCGCCAAACGAATGGGTTATTCGGATCGCAAGGGCAGACGCGGTGTCGAAGTGTTCATGCAGGAATACTTCCGCCATGCGACCCGCGTCGGTGAACTGACCCGCATCTTTCTGACCAAGCTCGAAGCACAGCACACTAAGCCGGAACCGATGCTCCAACGGCTTTTCGCACGGCGCAAAAAGGCCAAGCCGCCTTATGCGATCAAGCAAAACCGACTGACCATCGCCGACGAGCAAGGATTTTTTGCCGACAAAGTGAACATGCTGCGGATCTTTGAAGAAGCGCTTCGGACGGGCACGTTGATCCACCCTGACGCGATGCGTCTTCTGGCCGCCAACCTGCATTTGATCGACGACGAAGTGCGGGCGGACAAAACGGCGATCCGTATTTTCCTCGACCTGATGCTCAAACACGGCAACCCCGAGCGGGCGCTTCGGCGAATGAACGAATTGGGTGTGCTCGGGGCCTTTGTACCCGAATTTGCGCATATCGTCGCGATGATGCAGTTCAATATGTATCACCACTACACGGTGGACGAGCATACGATCCAATGCATCAGCAACCTTGCGGACATCGAGCGCGAGGAATTGATCGAAGAGCTTCCCATTGCGTCGTCGATCCTCAAGGCGGGTGTGAACCGCAAAGTGCTCTATGTGGCGCTTCTGATCCACGATATCGGCAAGGGGCGCGACGAGGACCATTCGGTGATCGGGGCGCAGTTCGCGCGCAAGATCGCGCCGCGACTGGGTCTCAACAAGAAAGAAAGCGAAACGGTCGAATGGCTGGTGCGGTATCATCTTTTGATGTCCGATATGGCGCAAAAACGCGATATCGCCGATCCGCGAACGGTGCGCGCCTTTGCCAATGCCGTCAAAACCGTTGAACGGCTCGACCTTCTCACCGTGCTCACCGTTTGCGATATTCGCGGCGTGGGACCGGGCACGTGGAACAACTGGAAGGCCATGCTTCTGCGCAGCCTCTACAAATCCACGCGTGCCGCGCTCGAAACGGGTCTCGAGGATCTTAATCGCGAAAGCCGCGAGGCAGAGGCCAAAAAAAGCCTGCGAGAGGCGCTTTCCAAATGGGATGCTAAAGACCTGCGCCACGAAACGTCGCGGCATTATGGGCCCTATTGGCAAGGCTTGCCCGCCGATGCGCATGTCATCTTTGCGAACCTGCTTCTCGGGATCAGCGACAGCGAAATCCGCATCGACCTCAAACCCGACGAGGATCGTGATGCGACCCGCGCCTGCTTTGCGATGGCCGACCACCCCGGTCTTTTCAGTCGCATGACAGGCGCGCTTGCTCTGGTCGGAGCAAACGTTGTCGACGCGCGGACCTATACCTCCAAGGACGGCTACGCGACTGCTATCTTCTGGATTCAGGACGCGGACGGCCATCCATATGAGGCTGCACGCCTTCCGCGTCTGTCCCAGATGATCGAGCGCACGCTCAAGGGCGAAGTCATCGCCCGCGAAGCCCTCAAGGACCGCGACAAGATCAAGAAGCGCGAACAGGCTTTCCGTGTGGCGACCTCGATCACCTTCGACAACGAAGGCTCCGAAATTTATACCATCATCGAAGTGGACACACGCGACCGCCCCGGTCTTTTGTTCGACCTCACGCGGACACTGGCGGCCAACAACGTCTATATCGCATCCGCGATGATCGCGACCTATGGCGAACAGGTTGTGGATACCTTTTATGTCAAAGACATGTTCGGTCTCAAATTCCATGCCGAAAGCCGCCGAACCGCGCTCGAGAAAAAGCTACGCGAAGCGATCGAACAGGGCGCGGCGCGCGCGCGCGCATGAACTTCGTCCGTGGCGGTTTGGCCCGCCAACGGCAAATAAGCGTGGCGGCCGCAAAGCCGCCGCGATAAAAGGTCTCGAAATTTCAGCATAGGCAGAGCCGTGAAACCCGCCCGTCTTGTCAACGGTTTTATGACCGTAGGTCTTTGGACCCTCGTTTCCCGCGTTATGGGTTTTGCCCGTGATATGATGATCGCCGCTTATCTCGGGACCGGCCCCATAGCCGAAGCGTTCCTGATCGCATTCAGCCTCCCCAACATGTTCCGCCGCTTTTTTGCCGAGGGCGCGTTCAACATGGCCTTTGTGCCGATGTTCTCGAAACGGCTCGAATCCGGCGATGACCCGAGCGGGTTTGCGCGCGACGCATTTACGGGGCTGGCCACGGTTCTGATTGGTTTTACCGTCGTCGCGATGCTTTTCATGCCTGCTCTGGTTCTTTTGATGGCAAGCGGTTTTGCAGGGGACGAACGCTTCGAGCTCTCGGTTCTCTTTGGACGTATCGCGTTCCCCTATATCCTCTTCATCTCGCTCGCCGCGCTTTTGTCGGGTGTTCTCAATTCCGCAGGGCGCTTTGTCGCGGCAGCGGCGGCTCCGGTGCTTCTCAACCTTTTCTTCATCAGTGCGCTTGTGATCGGCGATCTCTTGGGATGGGATACGGGGCTTACCCTCGCCTGGACGGTTCCGATTGCGGGCTTCGGCCAATTTTCTTTGGTCTGGATTGCAGCGAAACGCGCAGGGTTCACCATCGTCCCCAAGCGCCCGAGACTAACGCCCGATCTGAAACGGCTTGCCATCATCGCAGCCCCCGCGGCGCTTGCCGGAGGCGTAGTGCAGATCAATCTTCTGGTCGGCCGTCAAGTTTCGAGCTTTTTTGACGGGGCGGTGGCGTGGCTGTCCTATGCCGACCGTCTCTATCAGCTCCCATTGGGGGTTGTCGGCATTGCCGTTGGTGTCGTGCTGTTGCCCGAACTTTCCCGAAGACTGCGTGCAGGCGATACTGTCGGGGGGCGCGATGCCTTTAACCGTGCAACCGAATTCAGCCTGATGCTCACCGTGCCTGCTGCGGCGGCACTTGTGGCGATCCCCGTCCCGCTAGTCGAAACGCTGTTCGAGCGCGGGGCCTTCACGCACGAGGATACGCTCAACACCGCGCTGGCTGTTGCGGTCTATGGGCTTGGGCTTCCCGCATTCGTGCTGCAAAAATCGCTTCAGCCGTTGTTCTTTGCCCGCGAAGATACCAAGCGCCCGTTTTACGCGGCCCTATTCTCGATGGTGGTCAATGCGGGTCTTGCCATCGGGCTGAGTGCCCAGATCGGCTTTATCGCCGCCGCTGTCGGCACCACGCTATCGGGCTGGGCGACGGTCGTCGTGCTTTGGGTCTGGAGCCGTGGTTATGGCGATGCAGCAACCTTCGACACACGCCTGAAGAAGCGCGCATGGCGCATCCTCCTAAGCTCGATATTTATGGGAATGATCCTCTGGATCTGTTCCGACATCCTCCACATGTTCTTCGACATGATGGGGCTCAAAGAACTCGCGCTCGTGCTTTTGATCTTCCTCGGTTTCCTGAGCTACTTCGGCATCGGCCAGACGATCGGCGCGTTCCAACTGAGCGAGATCAAAGGCTTCGTGCGTCGCCGTCAGCGCTGACGTAGGCGGGCCACGAAAGTGGCCCAGCCCCCCGGTCCGAGGATCGGGGAAAGCACCAAGCCTGTCACAAAGCCCGAAAGGCTTGCGATACCGAAATAGATCATGATGGCCGAAGGGTCGGCCTCGAAAAACCCGAAGGCCGTGAGAAGCTTGAGGATCAACCCCCAAACGATCTGGATCAGCACAACAAAGGTGATGAGGCCGAAAGCCTTCCACTTGTTATTTCCCGAATGCTGGAGCTCGAGCCAGCGCAGATAGCTATAGGCACCGATAAGGCCATAAACCGCGGGGAACGATCCAAACAGCGGCATGTTTTGTGGGGTCACAATCCCAAAGACGAGCCCCCCGACAATACCGGCGACAACAAAGGTCATCAGGATGGAGAGCGGCTTCCAGCTCTCGCCGATGAACTTGCCAAGGGCCAAGAGCATAGCGCTTGCAAAAATCACGGGCACCCATCCTGCATTGATGAAGGAATAGCCGACAAGGCGGCGTGTCATGTAGTATGAGAGATCCCCAAGGCCGAAAATGCGATCGATCACAGCCGGCGAAACCGCGAATTGGTCGATCCAGTCGAGTCGCCAACCGACTGCGGTCGGACCTCCGATAATGCCTGCGTTGCCCAGAGTGATGGCGATCTCGACCCCGACAATAATGAAAACCAGAACCAGAACGGATACGGGAACCGAGTTAAACGGGCTTTCTTGCTGCACTTTGACCTCCGTCGACCGCCAATCTGTTGACGGTGCTTTCTCCCCTCGGTAAGCCGTTCTGACCTTAATATCCAGCCCCGGAGCGTTCCATGACCGAGACCAAATTCACACCACGCGTGTTTTCGGGTATCAAACCGTCCGGCGGCCTGACCCTCGGCAACTATCTTGGCGCGATCAAGCGCTTTGTCGACATGCAGGGCGGGCAGTTCGAGACGATCTATTGTGTGGTTGATCTCCACGCGATTACCGTCTGGCAGGACCCCAAGGAACTCGCCGATGCAACCCGCGAAGTAGCGGCAGGTTATCTTGCTTCGGGTATCGATCCCGAAAAATCTATCCTCTTCAATCAAGCACAGGTTTCGGGCCATGCCGAGCTTGGCTGGATTTTCAATTGCGTCGCCCGCGTCGGCTGGATGAACCGCATGACCCAGTTCAAGGACAAAGCAGGCTCGGGCAAAGACGCCGAAGCCGCCTCGCTGGGGCTTTACGCTTACCCGTCCCTGATGGCTGCGGATATTCTGCTCTATCACGCCACCCACGTTCCCGTGGGCGAGGACCAGAAACAGCACGTCGAGCTGACCCGCGACATCGCGAAAAAGTTCAACCATGACTTCAAGGTCGACTTCTTCCCCGAAACGATCCCCGTGATCGAAGGCCCTGCGATGCGGGTCATGAACCTGCGCGACGGCACCAAAAAGATGTCCAAATCGGGCGAATCCGATATGGAACGCATCAATATGACCGACGATGCGGATACGATTTCGAAGAAGTTCAAGAAGGCAAAGACCGACCCCGAGCCGCTTCCCGAAACACTCGAGGGGCTTGCAGAACGTCCCGAAGCCCGCAACCTCGTCAACATTTATGCCGCGTTGAACGATATGACGAACGAACAGGTCATTGCCGAATATGCAGGCGCGGGGTGGGGCAAGTTCAAACCGGCACTTGCCGATCTTGCCGTCGAAAAGCTCGCTCCGATTTCGGGCGAAATGGCGCGTATGATGCAGGACCGTGCCGAGATCGACCGCATCCTCTCGCGCGGGGCCGAGCGCGCACGCGAGATCGCGGAACCGATCCTCAAACAGACCTACGATATCGTCGGTCTCTTGCGCTGAACCTATCTGGCGGGGCCTCGCGCCCCGCTTTTCGCTTTGGCTTCGAACGGACCAAGTGCGCAAACCGTCACAATTTTGAATCCGACTCGGCTCAGGCTGGGCTTGCATACCATTCGTGCTGTGCATCCCTGATGATCCGGCTTGTCCCTGCCGATCACACTTGCGCGTTCGGCCTCCCCTGCCGGACGCGCATCTTTGTTGCGCCGTTTGCTTGGATCAGCCAATATCGCCCCGAGCAAGGAGACCAGAATGCGCAAATTCCTCGTCGTATTGGATGATAGCCGTGAATGTCTGAACGCGATGCGCTTCGCCGCAATGCGGGCCAAGAACACCGGCGCCGGTGTTGCGATCCTATCTGTGATCCCTCCCGACGAGTTCAATCACTGGATCGGTGTTGGTGAACTGATGCGTGAAGAGGCTCGAGAGCGTATCCATGCGCATTTCGAAGTCTTCGCAAAATGGATGCGTGACCGCCAGAATATCTCGCCCGAACTGATCATCCGCGAAGGCGAGGCTGTCCAACAGATCCTCGACGTTATTTCGGAGAACCCCGAAATCGGTGTTCTAGTTCTGGGGGCAGGCAACGACAAAAAGGGCCCCGGCCCCTTGGTCAGCCAGCTTTCCCGCCAATCAGGAAGCCTCCCCGTGCCGATCACCATTGTTCCGGGCGATCTGTCCAAGGATCAGCTCGAAGCCATTACCTAAGAGCGGATGGCAACGAGACAGCGCATGGCTTCCGTCGTTCACTTTTCGACACCACAGACAAAATAACGTTACCAATCAGAGCGTTATTTTCACGACGGGAGCGATTTCGATCTTCGTATCAAAAGGGCGAACACACTCGCTGATACAAAATCGAAAGGCTAAAACGATGAAATTCAAAGCTCTCCTCCCCATTGTCGCGGTCATTGCATCCTTGGGCGCGGCTACGGCATCCACCGCAGCCGGTTACAACTACTTCGGCACGCTCGAGACAAATCTTTCGAGCGGAAACGCGGTAGAGGTCGGATTGGTCCGCGCCGAGACTCAAGGTGTCGTCGAAATCTATGACTATTACTACGGCGAACGTGGCGCCCTTCTCGGAACAAAAACCGTCCAAGGTGGCGCAAACGGAGACGTTGTGGTCGACATCGATGCCCAGCATTCGGGCACTGTTCTCGCTGTTCTCAAGGTCGGCGGCTAAGAGGTTGCACAGCAAGTCTTTACCTTTGACTAATCTTTACGGCGAACGCGGGGTTCCGACATGGACCCCGCGCAAGCGCATTGCGTGCGCGCTCTTCTCACTTTAGAATGGTTCCAACATTGACATAGGGGTCAGGTCGCACCATATAGAGCCTGACAAAAAAGGTTGGCTAATCATGTTTATCCAGACAGAATCCACGCCGAACCCGGCGACGCTCAAATTCCTTCCGGGTCAAACTGTGCTCGAAGCCGGCACTGCCGACTTCCCCTCGGCCGAAGCGGCCAAAGCCTCGCCGCTTGCAACCCGTCTTTTCGCGATCACGGGCGTGTCGGGTGTGTTTTTCGGCAATGACTTTGTGACCGTCACCAAGTCCGAAAGCACCGAGTGGGACCATATCAAGCCCGCGATCCTTGGGGCGATCATGGAACACTTCCAGTCGGGCGCGGCGATCATGGACGGTCCGCAAGCATCGGCACACGGTGACAACCACGCCACCGAGGACACCGAGATCGTGAACCAGATCAAAGAGCTTCTCGACACGCGCGTGCGCCCTGCCGTTGCGCAGGACGGCGGCGACATCACGTTCCACGGTTTCGAACGCGGTATCGTTTATCTCCATATGCAAGGCGCCTGTGCGGGCTGCCCGTCGTCGACGCTCACCCTCAAAATGGGGATCGAGAACCTTCTGCGGCACTACATCCCCGAAGTGCTCGAAGTGCGTCCGGTCGCGGCCTAACCCGCCTTATGACGGTTCAGCCGACACTTTTGGCTTTCGATACATCGGCGGCGTATTGCGCCGCCGCTCTTCTTTTGCGCGGCCAAATCATCACCCGCGTCGATGAGATGAAAAAGGGGCAGGCCGAGCATCTCATGCCCATGCTGAACGAGATGCTGAGCGAGGCGGGCCTTGGATGGCAAGATCTCGACGGGATCGGTGTCGGTCTTGGGCCAGGAAATTTCACAGGTATCCGTATCTCGGTTGCGGCCGCGCGAGGGATTGCGCTCGCCCTCGGGAAACCCGCGATCGGTGTGAACGGCTTCGAAGCTCGGGCGCATGGCTACGCCCGTCCGATTGTCGCGACCATCCCCGCTCCCCGCGAAAACCACTATGTGCAAACCTTCGCGGACAGCGGACCGGATGAACCCCGTCTCGAACCGCTTTCGGACTTTGCGCCGACCTGTCCGGTCGTGCCCGAAGCCGATGCACAGACCCTCATCCGCAACGTTGCTTTGATCGCGGCAAGCCGTTTGGGCACGCCGCAACCGCGTCCTGCCCCGCTTTATGTGCGCGCTGCTGACGCCGCCCCGCCGCGCGACCCCGCTCCGGTGATCCTCTCGTGACACCGCAGACCATGGCCGAAATCTACGCCGAGGCCTTCCCCTCCAGCAGACCATGGACGGCGGAAGAGTTCTCGGACTTCGAAACCAATCGCTTCTGCTTTTTGACGATCCTGCCCGACCTCGGCTTTGCCCTTGGGCAGATTATTGAAGACGAGGTCGAACTTTTGACCATCGCGATCAGACCCGAAAACCAGGGTCAGGGCCTCGGCAAAAAACTGCTGGAGCAATTCCACCAAGATGCCGTTTCGCGCGGTGCAAAGATGGTCCTTCTCGAGGTGGCCGAAGACAATATATCGGCCAGAGCACTCTATCAGAGGTCAGGATATAGCGAATCGGGACGCCGTAAAGGCTATTACAAACGCTCGGATTCAAGCTTAACGGATGCCGTTCTCATGCGGCGATCGCTTTCCCAGGCATAATTTTTGATCATTCGGTCAAAGTGACGTTGCAAGACATCAGATTCATGTTGACCGTCTCAAGTGTCTGAATCCAAACTCCCAATAGACACGACAGATGTCTCTACCTGCGAGGACACTTGACCTCGCAGAGAAAACCACTTGGGAGAAACAAATGACCCTCACAACGAAATTCCTCAGCGCGACCGCGGCGCTCGCCCTTTCTGCAGGCGCAGCTTTCGCCGATCCTGCGATCATCTATGATCTCGGCGGCAAGTTCGATAAATCCTTCAACGAAAGCGCCTACAACGGTGCAGAGCGTTGGGCCAAGGAAACGGGCGGGACCTATGCCGAGGTCGAGATCCAGACCGACGCCCAGCGCGAGCAAGCGATCCGTCGCTTTGCCGAAGCAGGCAACAACCCGATCGTGATGGCTGGCTTCTCCTGGTCGACCCCGCTCTCCGAAGTCGCTGCCGACTATCCCGATACCAAGTTTGCAGTGATCGACGGTGTGGTCGAAGCAGAAAACGTGCGCTCGATCGTCTTCTCCGAGCAGGAAGGCTCCTACCTCGTCGGTATGATGGCGGCTATGGCCTCCAAGACTGGCACCGTCGGCTTTATCGGCGGTATGGACATCCCGCTGATCCGCCGCTTTGCCTGCGGTTACGCACAGGGCGCCAAGGCTGTGAATGGTGACGCGACCGTCATCGCGAACATGACCGGCACCACTCCTGCCGCGTGGAACGATCCGGTAAAAGGTTCGGAACTCACCCAAGCCCAGATCAGCCAGGGTGCTGACGTTGTTTACGCAGCAGCAGGCGGCACCGGTGTTGGCGTGCTCCAGACCGCAGCCGACTCGGGCATTCTCTCGATCGGCGTGGACAGCAACCAGAACTACCTCCACCCGGGCAAGGTCCTGACCTCGATGCTCAAGCGCGTTGACAACGCCGTTTTCGACAGCTTCAGCGCGGGCGAAGGTCTTGAAGCTGGCTTCAACGTCATGGGCGTTGCGAACGGTGGTGTTGGCTACTCGCTCGACGAATTCAACGCATCGCTCGTTTCGGACGAGATGAAGGCCGCTGTTGACGCCGCCGCTGCGGAAATCGCTTCGGGTGCTCTTGCAGTTCACGACTATATGTCGGACGAAACCTGCCCTGCGCTTGAGTTCTAATCCAAGCCTTTGAGCTGACAGAGGCCGCGTCCAGCCATGTGACGCGGCCTTTTTTCCAATTGAGAACACGGTGATTTTCCGATGTCAGACCAAATACCTGCGATCGAGCTACGCGGCATTTCCAAGTCTTTCGGTCCTGTTCAAGCCAACAAAGACATCTCGATCCGCGTCATGCCCGGAACGATCCACGGGATCATCGGAGAGAACGGTGCGGGGAAATCAACCCTAATGTCGATCCTCTACGGCTTTTACAAAGCCGACGCGGGCGAAATTTACATAAACGGTCAAAAGACCAACATCCCCGACAGTCAGGCAGCCATCGCTGCGGGTATCGGGATGGTGTTCCAGCATTTCAAACTGGTCGAGAATTTTACAGTGCTCGAGAATATCATTCTCGGAGCCGAAGACGGACCCCTTCTTCGTCCGTCTTTGAACAAAGCGCGCTCGGCGCTCAAATCACTTGCCGAAGAGTACGAGCTCAATGTCGATCCGAATGCGGCGATCGAAGAAATCGGTGTCGGCATGCAGCAACGCGTCGAAATCCTCAAAGCGCTCTATCGACAGGCAAATATCCTGATCCTTGATGAACCGACGGGGGTGTTGACCCCTGCCGAAGCTGACCACCTGTTCCGCATTCTCGAGAACCTGCGCCGCGAGGGCAAAACGATCATCCTGATCACCCACAAACTGCGCGAGATTATGGAGATCACCGACACGGTCTCGGTCATGCGACGCGGGCAGATGACGGCGACCGTCAAGACCGCCGAGACGTCACCCACAGAACTTGCCGAGCTTATGGTCGGTCGCAAGGTCCTTCTCAAAGTCGAGAAAACACCGGCCAAGCCCGGAAAGAATATCCTCGAAGTTCGCAACCTCGCAGTCACCGATGAAAAAGGGATCAAGCGCCTCAAAGGCATCGATCTTGATATCCGTGCGGGCGAGATTCTTGGGATCGCAGGCGTAGCAGGCAACGGTCAGTCCGAGCTTCTCGAAGTTCTGGGCGGGTATCGCCGCGCCACTGGGTCGGTCAAACTCAACGACCAACCGCTTGAGTTGAACTTCGGACCATCGGGCGGTCAGAAACGGCGCGCGATGGGGATCGCCCATGTGCCCGAGGATCGCCAGCGCGAAGGGCTCATCATGGACTATGCCGCTTGGGAGAATATCGCATTCGGCTATCATAACGATCCTAGGTTCCAGAAGAATGCCGTCCTGATGGATCATGATGCGATGAAGGCCGACACAGCCGCGAAAATGGCCGCATATGACGTGCGCCCGCCAGATCCCTATCTCGCCGCCAAGAGCTTCTCTGGCGGAAACCAGCAGAAAATCGTGGTAGCAAGGGAGATAGAACAGAACCCTGACCTACTCCTGATCGGACAGCCGACACGCGGGGTCGATATCGGCGCGATCGAGTTCATCCACAAGGAAATCATCGCGCTTCGAGACAAGGGCAAAGCCATCCTTCTTGTTTCAGTGGAGCTTGATGAAATCATGTCGCTATCGGACCGTATCGCCGTGATGTTCGATGGCCGGATCATGGGCGAGCGTCTTGCATCCGAGACCAACGCCCAAGAGCTCGGTCTTTTGATGGCGGGTATGAACGGGGAGGCCGCATAATGGATCGAATGCCGAAATGGGCGGATATCGTCCTCATTCCGCTGATCTCTCTCTTGCTTGCCGCGTTTCTCTCTGCGCTTGTGATGCTCGCCATCGGTGAAGACCCGATCAAGGCGCTCGGGATCATGATCCAAGGCTCCATCGGATCGTCCTATGCTTGGGGCTACACGCTCTATTATGCGACCAATTTCATCTTTACAGGTCTTGCGGTCGCCGTGGCTTTTCACGCTCGTATGTTCAACATCGGCGGCGAGGGTCAGGCTGCCTTGGGCGGCGTGGGTGTGGCGCTTGTTTGTCTTTATATCCCCTGGCCGCATTGGTCTGTTGCGCTTGTAGGTGCAACGGTAGTCGCCGCTCTTTTCGGGGCTGCTTGGGCCGCGATCCCCGCCTTTCTTCAGGCCAAACGCGGAAGCCACATCGTAATCACGACGATCATGTTCAACTTTATCGCGGCTGCTTTGATCAACTATCTTCTTGTCAAAACGCTCAAACCCGTCGGGGCGATGGAGCCTGCAACCGCGAAATTCCCTGCTCCAACGCATCTGCCAAACCTGCATGATATTCTCGGTATTTTCGGCATTCCTTTCTCGCGCGGGGCGCCTGCAAATATCGCGCTTCTTCTTGCCTTGCTGGCCTGCTTCCTCGTTTGGGTCCTGATCTGGCGCACGCGCCTCGGGTATCAGCTTCGCGCCTTCGGCCATTCCGAAAGTGCGGCCCGCTATGCAGGGATCAGCCCGACCAAGATTATCATGGTTTCGATGCTGATTTCGGGCGCTCTGGCAGGCCTTATGGCGATCAACAACGTCATGGGAGAGGCCGAGCGTCTCGTTCTGAACGCAGTCGAAGGCGCAGGCTTTATCGGTATCGCCGTGGCCCTGATGGGTCGCAACCATCCCTTCGGGGTCCTTCTCGCGGCGCTTTTGTTCGGCGTCCTTTATCAAGGCGGCGCCGAGCTTGCGCTTGCGACCTCGATCCCGCGCGAGATGATCGTTGTGATACAAGCTTTGGTGATCCTCTTTACGGGTGCGCTCGACAACATGGTCCGCATGCCTCTCGAAGTTCTCTTCTCGGCGATGCGCCGCAAACCCGAAGGAGCCAAGTAATGGATATCTTTGCGCTCTTTGATCTCGCCGTGCTTGACGGAACGGTGCGCCTTGCCACCCCGCTGCTTCTGGCGTGCCTTGCGGGGCTATTCTCTGAACGCGCAGGCATTTTCGACATCGGTCTTGAGGGCAAAATGCTTGCAGCGGCCTTTTTGTCGGGTGCTGTTGCGGCCACCACAGGCAATGCTTGGATCGGCCTTTTGGCGGGCGTAGCGGCTTCGCTCGTCCTGTCGCTTATTCATGGACTTGCTTCGATCACCTTCCGCGGCAACCAACTTATCTCGGGCGTTGCGATCAACTTTTTCGCAGCGGGTCTAACCGTCGTCGTCGCGCAAAGCTGGTTCCAGCAGGGCGGACGCACGCCATCACTCTCAGAAGGTGGACGGTTCAACCCGATCACGTGGTTCGGGGCAGACGGCAACGGGTTCTATTCCGAAGTGATTTCGGGCCATTCGATCCTTGTTTACGGAGCGCTGCTCTGCGTTCCACTGACATGGTGGGTGCTTTACCGCACGCGCTATGGACTTCGACTTCGCGCTGTCGGGG
>JALRIK010000037.1 GCA_023255435.1 Marivivens sp. | reverse complement strand
ACAATTGTTGACCCAAGACCAGCTGTTGCAGTTCGATACTTTCGGTAACGTGTCGCTTATCCACGTCACCGATATTCACGCCCAGCTCAAGCCGATCTATTTCCGTGAACCCGAGATCAACCTTGGCGTCGGGGACAATCGCGGCGCGGTGCCTCACATCACGGGTGCTGATTTCCGCAAAGCCTATGGCATCGAGGACGGAAGTTCCTCGCACTATGCTCTGAGCTATGACGATTTCGCCGCTCTGGGTAAGACCTATGGCAAGATGGGGGGGCTCGACCGCGTGGCAACCGTGATCAACGCGATCCGTGCCGAGCGTCCCGATGCGCTCCTGCTGGATGGGGGCGATACCTGGCACGGGTCCTATACCTGCTATCACACCGAAGGTCAGGACATGGTCAATGTCATGAACGCGCTCAAGCCTGACGCGATGACCTTCCACTGGGAATTCACACTGGGTTCGGACCGCGTGCGCGAGTTGATCTCGGGGCTGCCCTATGCGGCGCTTGGTCAGAACATTTTCGACTCCGAATGGGATGAACCCGCCGAGGACTTCAAACCTTACGAGTTCTTCGAACGCGGCGGCGTCAAGATCGCCGTCATCGGTCAGGCCTTCCCCTATATGCCCATCGCCAACCCCGGTTGGATGTTCCCCGAATACTCCTTCGGTATTCGTGACGAGAACATGCAAGCCATGGTCGACGAAGTGCGCGGCATGGGTGCAGAGCTTGTCGTGTGCCTGAGCCACAACGGTTTTGACGTGGACAAAAAGATGGCAAGCCGTGTGACGGGGATCGACGTGATCCTGTCGGGCCACACCCATGACGCTCTGCCCGAACCTGTTCTTGTCGGCGAGACGATCATCATCGCCTCAGGTTCGAACGGTAAATTCGTGAGCCGTGTCGACCTTGATGTGCGCGAAGGCCGTATGATGGGCTTCCGTCACAAGCTGATCCCGATTTTCTCGGATGTCATCACGCCCGATGCCGATGTTGCGGCTCTTATCGACGAGCAGCGTGCGCCCTATGCCGAAGTCAACGATGTGATCGGCAAGGTCGCCGACGATACAGTTCTCTTCCGCCGTGGTAACTTCAACGGCTCTTGGGATGACCTGATCTGTGACGCTCTTCTTTCCGAGCGGGACGCCGAGATTGCCATGTCTCCGGGCGTGCGCTGGGGTCCGTCGATCATGCCGGGCCAGGAGATCACCCGCGATGATCTCTGGAACGTTACCTCGATGACCTATCCCAAGGCTTATCGCACCGAAATGACGGGTGAATTCATTCACACGATCATGGAAGACGTGGCCGACAACATCTTCAACCCCGATCCCTATTACCAGCAAGGCGGGGACATGGTCCGCATGGGTGGCCTCGGCTATCGCATCGATATCAACAAGCCGATCGGCGAGCGTATCTCGGACATTACACTGCTCAAAACGGGCGAGGTTCTCGATCCGTCCAAGAACTATGTGGTCGCCGGCTGGGCCTCGGTCAACGAAAGCACCGAAGGCCCCGAGATTTGGGACGTCGTCGAAGCTCATATTCGTAAACAAGATGCCATTTCGATTGCGCCGAACACCTCGGTGCAGGTCGTGGGCGCGTAATTTCCAGAGAGGACAAGAGGATGGACATGAAGTTCAAAGGCACCAAGCCGTCTCGTCGCTCCTTCTTGACCGGCGCACTTGCCGCCGGTGGAGCGGTCGCGGGCGCAAGTGTCGCCCAAGGTCAGGCAACCCCTGATCCGCTGATCACCGAAAAACAGCCGTGGCGCCAATACCTTGGTGCAGGCGTGGACGAGGCTCCCTATGGGATGCCCTCCGAGCACGAAGCCCATGTGATCCGTCGCACGGTTCCGTGGCTGACTGCTGATCCAATCAGCTCGATCAACTTTACACCGCTGCACGAACTTGACGGGATCATCACGCCGAACGGTCTCTGCTTCGAGCGTCACCACGGCGGTGTGGCCGAAATCGCCCCCGAAGATCACCGTCTGATGATCAATGGCCTCGTGGACAAACCGCTCGTCTTCACGATGGAAGATCTCAAGCGCTATCCCCGCGAAAACCACGTCTACTTCCTTGAATGCGCGGCAAACTCGGGGATGGAATGGGCGGGCGCGCAGCTTAACGGCTGTCAGTTCACCCACGGTATGATCCACAACGTGATGTACACTGGTGTTCCGCTCCGTCTCCTTCTTGAAGAAGCGGGGGTCAAGACCAACGGCAAGTGGATCATGGTCGAAGGCGCGGATGCTGCAGGTATGAACCGTTCGATCCCGATGGAAAAAGCGCTCGACGATTGTCTGATCGCGTTCAAGATGAACGGCGAAGCACTTCGTCCCGAACAGGGCTATCCCCTCCGTCTTGTTGTTCCCGGTTGGGAAGGCAACATGTGGGTCAAGTGGATCCGCCGTATCGAGGTGGGTGACGAGCCTTGGCATGCTCGCGAAGAGACGTCGAAATACACCGACCTTCTGGCCAATGGTGTGGCGCGTCGCTTCACTTGGGAAATGGATGCCAAGTCGGTCATCACCAATCCCAGCCCGCAAGCGCCGATCACCCACGGCAAGGGTTGGACTGTCATCACGGGCGTTGCATGGTCCGGTCGCGGCACGATCCCGCGCGTAGATGTCACCATCGACGGCGGCAAGAACTGGCATCAGGCGCGCATGTCCGGCCCGTCGCTGAACAAGTCGATGCACCGTTTCTACTATGAATTCGAGTGGGACGGTAAGCCGCTCCTCCTCCAGTCGCGTGCACATGACAACACAGGTTATGTGCAGCCGACCAAAAACGAGCTTCGCGCGATCCGCGGCGAAAACTCCATCTATCACAACAACTCCATCCAGACCTGGTATGTGAACGAAAACGGCGAGGCTGAAAATGTTGAAATTTCTTAAGATTTTCCTGCCTGCAGGGGCTGGTGCTGCGTCCATTCTGTCGCTTGCCTATATCGCTGCCGACCAGTTCATCGTCGATATTCCTGCGCCGATCCGCGAGGCCATCGAGCTGAATGCGGCGCAGGCTCAGGAAGCCAAAGAAGCCAAAGCTGCTGCGGCCGCCGAGCTTGCTGCACGCAACGAAGAGCTGGCGCTTGCTGGTCTCGCACCGTCGATTGCGGGGGGCTATGGACTCGGTCGTGAAGCGCTCGTCGAAGAAATCGCCGCTTGGGATGACGATGTGCGCCCCGACGGCCATGGCCTGCCTGCAGGGTCGGGTGACGTCTTCACAGGTGAAGAGGTCTTTATCGAAAAGTGCTCCATGTGCCACGGCGACTTCGGCGAGGCTGTCGGACGTTGGCCCGTTCTTGCGGGTGGTTTTGGCACGTTGACCCGTCAGGACCCCGTCAAGACGATCGGGTCTTATTGGCCCTATTTGTCGACCGTGTTCGACTACGTGAACCGTGCGATGCCATTCGGCGAGGCCAACTCGCTCTCGCCCGACGAGGTCTATGCCATCACAGCCTATCTTCTCTATGTGAACGATCTGGTTGACGACGACTTCACCTTGTCGAACGAGAACTTCAACGAAGTGCGTCTTCCGAACGAAGAGAACTTTAAGGATGATGATCGTCTTGAAGTCGAATTCCCCCAGTTTGTCCGTCCCGATATCTGCATGGAAAACTGTAAAGAGTCTGTCGAGATTACGATGCACGCCTCTGTGCTCGATGTGACCCCCGAGGAAACCGCTGCACGTGAAGCTGCCGAAGCAGCAGAGGCTGCGGCCGAAGCCGCCCCAGAAGCGACCGTCGAAGCAGCTGCGGCGGATACGGGGCTTGATCCCGCTCTCGTGGCTGCGGGTGAGGATCTCTTTAAAAAGTGCCGCTCGTGCCACCAGATCGGCGAAGGTGCCGTGGATCGCACGGGGCCGCACCTCAATGGTGTCGTCGGGCGTGCTATCGGGGCGCATGACGGCTTCAACTACTCGGGCACGCTTGCAGATGCAGGCGCTGCAGGGGGCGTCTGGGACGAAGCCACTCTTGGCGCATTCCTTGCAAACCCAAAAGCGGCAATGCCCGGCACCAAGATGAGCTTTGCAGGCTTCAAGTCTGACGAAGACATCGCGGCGATGATTGCTTATCTGCAATCGGCCGGTGGCCAATAAACGCGCGCGTCGGCATTTGCCGGCGGGCATGTTCCCCTGATCAAGAAACAGGGGGAATATGATCGAGATCAAAGTCCCGTTCGTATTTCCCCTGTATCACCGCTCTCGGAAAGGGCCCTACGCATGACCCGTTTAGCTGCTGCACTTCTTGTTCTGACGACGACCGCCGCAATGGCGGACGAGGCGACCGTCTATTCCTTTGACGGAAGCTTTGAAGATGCGACCTTTGGCGTCGAAACCGCGATCGTTGGTCGCGGTCTTGTCGTTGATTGGGTAAGTCACACGGGCGAAATGCTCGCCCGAACCGCCGGTGCGGTCGGGAGCGACGTTTTGTTGTTCGATAATGCGGATATCTTCCAGTTTTGCTCGGCATCTTTGTCCCGAGAAATGATGGAAGCGGACCCGATGAATATTGCCCATTGTCCCTATGCGATTTTTGTTTTCGAACGTGAAGGCGAAGTCGTGATTGGATATCGGAACCAACCGGAGGGCGAAATGCAAAAGGTGCAGGCGTTGCTTGACGACATCGCCCGCGAAGCCGCCGGAGAATAACGTATGAACTACCAGAACTTCTTTAGTGCAGAGCTTGCCAAGCTCCGTAACGATGGAAATTACCGCGTTTTTGCGGATCTCGAGCGTCATCGGGGACAGTATCCCCAAGCCACCAATCGCTCGGGCAAGGGCGCGCGTGAAGTGACGATCTGGTGTTCGAACGATTATCTGGGGATGGGTCAGCACCCCTCTGTCCTCGAGGCAATGCACGAAGCAATCGACACGGTCGGTGCGGGGGCGGGTGGCACGCGCAATATTTCGGGCACAACCCATCACCATGTTCTTCTCGAGGCCGAACTTGCCGATTTACATGGTAAAGAAGCGGCGCTTCTCTTCACGTCTGGCTATGTTTCCAACTGGGCTGCGCTTGGCACTTTGGCGGCCAAGATCCCTGACTGTCTCGTTCTGTCCGATGCTTTGAACCACGCCTCGATGATCGAAGGCATCCGCCACTCCAAGGCGGAACGGAAAATCTGGCGCCACAACGATCTTCAGCATCTCGAAGAGCTCTTGGCGGCCGAGCCGCTTGAGCGTCCCAAGCTGATCGCGTTCGAGTCGGTCTATTCGATGGATGGTGACATCGCGCCGATCAAAGAGATTTGCGATCTTGCCGATAAATACAACGCGATGACCTATCTGGACGAAGTGCATGCCGTCGGCATGTATGGACCCCGCGGTGGCGGTATCGCCGAGCGGGAAGGTCTGATGGATCGTCTCACGGTGATCGAAGGCACTCTGGGCAAAGCCTTTGGTGTCGTCGGTGGTTATATCGCCGCATCGGCTGCGCTCGTGGATTTCGTCCGTTCTTTCGCGTCGGGCTTTATTTTCACCACAGCACTTCCGCCCGCCGTCGCGGCTGGAGCCTGTGCTTCGATCCGTCATCTCAAGTCGTCTTCGGTCGAACGTGAGGGTCAGCAAGCCAATGTCGCATTGGTTCGGGCAGAGCTTGATCGGATCGGCATTCCCCACATCGAGAACCCGAGCCACATCATCCCTGTGATGGTTGGTGATCCCATCAAATGCAAATACATCTCGGACATTTTGATGGACAAGTTCGGGATCTATATTCAGCCGATCAACTATCCCACCGTACCCAAGGGCACCGAGCGGCTGCGCATCACGCCTTCGCCTGTGCACTCCGAAGCCGACATCAAGCATCTTGTCTCCGCCTTGGGCGAGCTTTGGTCGCACTGCCAATTGGCGCGGATGCCGCAGGCAGCGGAGTAATCTCTGAAAAGAAAAGCGCCGCCCCGAGGGCGGCGTTTTCGTTTCTGCGGTCAGAGTGCGGTGTATTTAAAGGCGTTTCCTTCGGTTTCGACGCGTCCCATGCCGGGGAAGGGGAAGTGATAGCCGACCACCACGCTTGCGCTTTGGGCAAGCGATGTCAAAAGGTTGAGGCGCGTTTCGGCCCCCATGACCGTGTCCTGATCCGATCCCGAGTGCCATAGCGGTTCTGCAAAAGCTACGTGGGCGTTGCCGATCGCATCGCCGATGACGACGATCTCTTCGTTCCCGCTGGTGATGCGGAAAGAGGTGTGTCCGGGGGTGTGGCCATTGGTTGGAACCGAGAAAATACCGGGAAGAATTTCTTCGCCATCCTCGAATGTTTCAAGGGTATCGCCCAGCGTTTCGATCATCCGAATGGCGCCTGCGGCAAAGGCAAGACGCTCTTCTCCGAGGCTGTCGGGGGTTGCAGGGTCAAGCCAGTAGTCTCGTTCGACACGGGACATCAGATGGCGCGCGTTCATAAAGACAGGTTCGTCGAAATCGTCCAGCACGCCCCAGAGGTGATCGGGGTGACCATGGGTAAAGAGAACATGGGTGATCTCTTCGGGGGAAACGCCCAAGGCATCGAGCGAGTCGAGAAGCGTGCCCGCGCTCGGCATGAAGTTCGGACCTGCGCCCACGTCGAAGAGCACGGTGTTGGTGCCATCGCGAAGCAGCGTCACGTTGCAATCGGGTTTGATTTCCTCGGTCGAGAACCCTCCTGCCCGAAGGATTTCGAAAGCATCCTCGAAGGGGCGGTCCGCAAGGAACATTGACGGCGGTAGAATAAGGTTGCCGTCCGAGAGTGTCTCGATGCTCACGGAGCCGAGATCGAGTTGGGCGAGAGCACGCAACGGGATCGAGGTGGCACCTGCCACGAGACCACCGAGCACAAAGCGGCGAGAGAGTTTCATCGGCTTTCCAATATCAAATTCGCATTTGATAATATGTTAGCAGCTTGTCCAGATTCGGCTCAAGCGTTTCATCTTCTCGCGGGGTGAATTGTGCGTCAGATAGACGAATATTGAATCTAGTATTTTTGTTTGACTATGCGGTCGCGGCGCGCAGTTCCCAGTCATGCAGTATCATATAGCCACAGTCTTCGACTTTGCCGTCGTTTCTGAGCTGAGGATAGAGGGCGAGCAGGGCCTCTTGATCCTCTGCTGTGCCGCGCTTGAGGTCTTCCGCTGTTGGAAGATAGCTTCCGACAGGGAGCCCTTCGGCGTAGATGATTTCTTCGGCGTCAAAGGCGATCTGGTAATATGTGACGGGTCCACGTGCCTCGAGCGGGGCATTACGGGTAGAAAGTGCCCGTGCCTCGACCAATACGGCGTCCTCTCCGAACATGAGCGGGATACGGACGCTTTGAAAGAGAACGCGCTGCGCTCCGTGGAGATAGAGATCCCGTTCGGGAAGGTTCTGTCCCAGAGCGTCTTTGGCGATCTGTATCGGCCAATTGCTGCGGTCGGTGGTATAGACAAGGCCGGAAATCCGCTGAGACCGAATTGCTTTGATCGGACGAGGTCCGTTTTCCGTGCAAACGATATCCCCCGCACGCAGCATTTCGATACAGATATTACCGATCGGGGTGGCAATATGCGTGCCCTCGACCAGAGAGATGGACCGGCTCGGTGCGGTGATCATCTCACCTTCGGCAATTTTTGAATAATGGACCATGCGGCAGCAATCCCAATAGCGATATTGGAACCATATCTAGGCAAGGTCAAAGGCGGGTTAATGACTACAATTGGAAATAAATAAGGCAGGCGCGATTTCTCGGGCCTGCCTTGGTTTTTGTATGATCTAACCGATCAACCGTCTTTGCGGATCACGGCGTTGGTCGGGTCATAGGGGCTGTCTTCGGTGATGACACAGTCCCAAAGCTGGCCCATGATCTTGACCTGAAGCTTGGTGCCTTCTGCGGCCATCTCAGGTTTGACATAGCCCATGCCGATCTGTTTGCCGAAGGCGACCGAGTAACCGCCCGAGGTCAGGCGACCGACATAGTTGCCGTCCATGTCGCGCAGCGCTTCTTTGCCCCACGGATCGGCATCAGCAGGGCCGTCGATGAGCAAGGTGACACACTTGGAGCGGATCCCCGTATCGAGCATTGCTTGCTTGCCGTTGAATTCTTTCGACAGGTCGATAAAGCGGTCGAGACCGGCCTCGGCAGGCGTTGCATCGCGACCCAGCTCGTTGCCGAAAGCGCGATAGGACTTCTCTTGGCGGAGCCAGTTTTGTGCGCGGGCACCGACGGGTTTGAGACCATGCTTGGCACCGGCTTCCATGAGCTGGTTCCAAAGATAGCGGCCCATTTCGATAGGGTGGTGGAGTTCCCAGCCGAGTTCGCCCGTATAGGCTACGCGCACCGCACGGACGGGACACATCCCGAGTTCGATGTCACGATAAGACAGCCACGGGAAGCGCTTGTTGCCAAGAACGGTTTCAGGGTCGGCGTCTTTGACGAGTTCCTTGAGGATCGCGCGGCTGTTCGGACCTGCCAGAGCGAACACGCCCCACTGGGTGGTAATGTCGTGGATGTCGATATATCCGCCACCGTTGCCCATGAAATCTTCGGCCGATTTCTTGAGGAAATCGCCGTCATAGTCGGTCCATGCGCCAGCAGAGATGAGGTAATATTCGTTCTCTTTGAGACGGACGATCGTGTATTCGGTGCGGGTCGTGCCTGCATCGGTGAGCGCGTAGGTCAGGTTGATGCGACCCACATTCGGAAGTTTGTTACAGGTGAAGTGATCAAGGAAGGCCGTCGCGCCAGGACCCCGCACAAGGTGCTTGGTGAACGCGGTGGCGTCGATGATACCTGCGGTTTCGCGGATGGCCTTGGCCTCTGCTACGGCATATTGCCACCACTCGCCACGGCGGAACGAACGGCTGTCATGATCGAACGACGACGGCGCGTCGAGCGGGCCGTAGTAGTTCGGACGTTCCCAGCCGTTGACCTGACCGAACTGTGCGCCGAGGGCCTTTTGCGCGTCGTAGTTCGGGGCGGTGCGCAGCGGACGGCAAGCTTCACGCTCTTCGTCGGGGTGGTGCAGAATGAAGACGTGCTCGTAGCATTCCTCGTTTTTGCGGGCCGCGTATTCTGTGGTCATCCACGAGCCGTAACGCTTGGGATCGAGCGAGGCCATATCTATCTCGGCTTCGCCCTGCGTCATCAGCTGGGCAAGGTAGTAGCCCGTGCCGCCTGCTGCGGTGATCCCGAAGGAGAACCCTTCGGCAAGCCACATGTTGCGCAGACCCGGGGCGGGACCGACAAGCGGGTTGCCATCGGGGGTGTAACAGATCGGGCCGTTGAAGTCGTCCTTTAGGCCAACCGTTTCCGAGCTTGGAATACGGTGGATCATCGACATGTATTCTTCTTCGATGCGCTCGAGATCGAGCGGGAAGAGGTCGGCGCGGAAGCTGTCGGGAACGCCATATTCGAAACGGGCAGGTGCGCCGCGCTCATAGGGTCCAAGAATCCATCCGCCGCGCTCTTCGCGGACATACCATTTGGCGTCGGCATCGCGCAGAACAGGGTGTTCGGGGTTGCCGGCAGCGCGATAGGCCTGAAGTGCGGGATCGGGTTCGGTTACGATGAACTGGTGCTCGACTGGGATCGCGGGGATCTTGATGCCCAGTAGTTTCGCAGTGCGCTGTGCGTGGTTGCCCGTGGCCGTTACAACGTGCTCGGCCGAAATGACGATCTGCTCGTCAGAGGGAACAAGGTTGCCGCCCTTTTCGACCATTTTGGTGATGGTGACGTCCCAGTGATCGCCCATCCACTTGTAGCCGTCGACCTGCCATTTGCGCTCGATGATCACGCCGCGTTGACGGGCCCCTTTGGCCATGGCCTGAGTCACGTCTGCGGGGTTGATATAGCCGTCCTGCGGGTGGAATAGTGCGCCTTTGAGGTCATCGGTGCGGACCATGGGCCAGCGTTCCTTGATCTCGTTCGGGGTGAGGAATTCGTGATAAACGTCGGCTGTTTCAGCGACCGACGAATAGAGCATATATTCGTCCATACGCTCCTGGGTCTGGGCCATACGAAGGTTGCCGCAGATAGAGAAGCCCGCGTTGAGACCCGTTTCAGCCTCAAGCGTTTTGTAGAAGTCCACAGAGTACTTGTGGATGTGGGTGGTTGCATAGCTCATGTTGAAGAGCGGCAAAAGACCAGCAGCGTGCCAAGTCGAACCGGAGGTCAGTTCGTCACGCTCCAAAAGCATGACATCTTCCCAGCCAGCTTTGGCGAGATGATAGGCGATCGATGCACCGACGGCACCACCACCGACGACAAGGGCACGAACTTGGGTTTTCATAAGGGCGACTCCCGCATTTTTAGTTGTGTGCAATTTGCCCCAAAACGCAGAACGGGCAAGGGAAACAGCCGACATGAATCCAATCAAAACCGACAGGCGCCAATTCGCCCTCAAAGGCCGCTAAGACAGCGCACGCGGCTGCCGTTACTTCGCATTGATCTCTCGATTGCAGTCCAAGGCTTCGAGTGGTGCGAGCCAACCGCTGCGGTGCTTTCCCATCGGCCGCGGCACGCCTCTGTCTGTGTGGGGCAGACAGAGGCAAATGGCCCCGCATTCCAAATCCCTGTTAGCGTTATAATTTTGCGCATTTGCTTGCCGCGATGCAGCGTCGAGGCTACACATTCGGACAAAGAGATTTGGGGGAGTTCTCATGGAAGTCTGTCGAACGGTTGGCGCACTTCGCGGCTTTGTGGCGGAGCGCAAGGCTCTTGGGCATTCGGTGGGGCTGGTTCCGACCATGGGGGCGCTTCACGAAGGCCATATGTCGCTCGTCGCCGCGGCCCGGTCCCAGAATGATGACGTGATCGCGACGATCTTTGTGAACCCGACACAGTTCGGGCAGCAATCCGATCTCGACAACTATCCGCGCACTGAAGCCGCCGATTGCGCCAAATTGGAGGCGGCTGGCGTTGCTGCGGTCTTTATACCGGATGTTGAGGAAATGTATCCCGCCGGTGCCGAAACCATCGTCGAGACGACGGGGCTTGCCAATATGCTCCACGGATTGGTGCGACCGGGTCATTACCGCGGCGTTTGCACGGTTGTGAGCAAGCTTTTCAACATCGTCGGAGCGGACAACGCCTATTTCGGGGAAAAGGATTACCAGCAATTGCAGGTCATTCGGCGGATGGCGCGTGATCTCTTTGTGCCGACCCGTGTGCATGGTGTGCCGACAGTGCGAGAGGCCGACGGACTTGCCATGTCGTCGCGCAATGTGCGGCTCGCGCCCGAGGATCGAAAGGCCGCGGTCGTGCTCAGCCAATCACTCGCCAAAGCCGAAGAGGTTGCAGCGAAGGGCGGAACGGTAGAGGCCATTGATGCCGTGATCCGTGCGACGATCAACGCCGAACCGCGTGCGCGGCTTGTCGGTGTCGATATCGTCGAGGCTCTGACGCTTGCACCGATTGCAGGCATTCCGCAAAGTGACATCGGGATCATGATTTCCGCCGAATTCGGCCCCGAGGACAACACCGTCCTCCTTATTGACCAGAGGGAGATTGCCAAATGAGCGCCCAGACCGAAGTCATCCGTCGCACCACGGTTCCGCAAATTGCGCGGCGCAAGGGGGGCGAGCCCATTGTTTCGCTGACCTCTTATCATGCGCATACGGCTGCCATCGTTGATAAATACGCTGACTTCATCCTTGTGGGCGACAGCCTCGGGATGGTCATGCACGGGATGGAGTCGACGGTCGGTGTGCCGCTCGATCTGATGATCATGCACGGCAAGGCCGTGGTGCGCGGCACCAAAAAGGCGCTGATCGTCGTGGATATGCCCTTTGGCACTTATGAAGAAAGCCCGAACATGGCTTTTCGTAATGCGGCCAAGATCATGAAGGAGACGGGTTGCGGCGCGGTCAAGCTCGAGGGCGGCAAGCGCATGGCCGAGACCATTCGGTTCCTCGTCGAACGCGGTATTCCCGTTATGGCACATATCGGCCTTACGCCCCAGTCAAGCCACGTGATGGGCGGTTTCAAGACCCAAGGACGAGACGAAGACACTTGGGCCGCACATATCGAGGACGCAAAGGCGGTTACCGAAGCGGGGGCGTTCTCGGTCGTGCTTGAGGGGATGGTCGAACCGCTTGCGGCCAAGATAACCAAGGAGATCGACATTCCGACCATTGGGATCGGGGCCTCGGTGGAATGTGACGGGCAGATCCTTGTTCTTGAGGACATGCTTGGCCTGAATCCTTGGACACCCAAATTCGTCAAGGTTTATGGCCAGCTCGGCCCGATGATCGAGGACTCTGTTCGCCGCTATGCGGAAGACGTCAAGACACGCGCCTTCCCGACCGAGGATGAAATCTATCGCTAGGGAAAATAGATCGGCTCATCGTTGACCTGCCACTTCTCGTGGCGGGTCATGATCGCGGCAAAACGGTCCGAGGCAAGGAACCGTTCAAGCCAAGGCTTGAGGTTCGGCCAATCCTCAGCGTCGAACGCTGCTTTGTCGATAAAGGCGAATTGGCGCACGAAAGGGAGGATTGCGAAATCCGCGAGTGTCGGCCTGCCGAAAATCCATCCGTCGATTTGAGCATCGAGCTCGCCTAGAAATTCTTGCGCCTTTGCGCGTTCCTCTGCCGGATCACACTCGGGATAGCGCGTTTCGTATTTTGTCCTGTCCAAGGCCCGTTTGAATGGCCCGTCACAGCGGGTGATCCAGTCCCACCCTTGTTCAGGCATTTCGAGCCAACCTTTTGGGTCGGACTTTTCCAAGGCCCAAGTCATCACGTCGAGGCTTTCGTCGATGACCTCGGCTCCGTTCACTAGACAGGGCACAGTTCCGCTTGGCGAGACTGCGAGAAACTCGGGCGCTTTGTCACGCAGAACGATTTCCCGAAGCTGCACACGCTGACCCGATGCGGCAATGCCGAGGCGGGCGCGCATTGCATAAGGGCAGCGGCGAAAGGAATAGAGGATCGGTGTGCTCATGCGCGAAACCTAAGTCCTGCATCCCGAAAAGCAAAGGGGCGACCGAATGGCCGCCCCTCGCTGTTCTATATCCCGTTGGATTAGGAGGGAATGTCGCCTTCGACGCCTTCGACAAAGAAGAACATACCGGCAAGGTCGCCGTCATTCGCGATCTCGCCTTCGGCAAGCCACGGGGTGCCGTCCTGCTTGTTGATCGGGCCGGTGAAGGGGTGGTATTCGCCAGCTGCGATGGCATCGCGGAGCGCTTCTGCTTCTGCTTTGACATCTGCGGGAACGGCGTCCGAAATCTCGCCGATACCGACCATGCCGGGGGCAATGCCGTCCCAGGTGTTGACCGAAGTCCAGGTGCCGTCGATCACAGCCTGCACGCGCTCGATATAGTAGGGCGCCCAGTTGTCGATGATCGAAGAGATACGCGGCATCGGGCCGTATTCCGCCATGTCGGCGGCCTGACCGAAGGTGTAGACGTTGCCTGCCTCTTTCGCGGCCTGATGCGGCGCGGTCGAGTCGGTGTGCTGAAGCACAACGTCACAGCCCTGTTCGATGAGAGCCTTGGCCGCATCTGCTTCTTTGGCGGGGTTCAGCCATTCAAAGATCCAGATGATCTTGAATTCGACATCGGGGTTGACCTTCTTGGCGTGAAGATAGGCCGAGTTGATGCCGCGGATCACTTCGGGGATCGGAACCGAAGCGATATAGCCGATCTTGTTGGTCTTGGTCATGCGCCCTGCAAGGGTGCCCTGAATGGCGCGGCCTTCGTAGAAACGTGCCGAATAAACGGAAACGTTGTCGGCCTGCTTGTAACCGGTGGCGTGCTCGAACTTCACATCGGGGAAGTTGGCGGCAACGTTTACGGTCGGGTCCATGAAGCCGAACGAGGTGGTGAAAATGATGTCTGCACCGCCGCGGGCCATCTGGGTGATTGCGCGCTCTGCGTCGGGGCCTTCGGGCACGGACTCTTGGTATACGAGTTCTACGGCGTCGCCGAAGTGCTCGACCATTTCAAGAGCCGAGTGGTGGTGGTGCTGGGTCCAGCCGCCGTCATTGATCGGGCCGACATAAATAAAGCCGACCTTGGTCTTGTCTTGTGCACGGGCCGGCAAGCCGAGTGCAGCGGCCATCGCTGCGCCTGCGCCGGTTGCGAGCAGTGTTCTGCGTTTCATGTTTTGGTCTCCCAGTTGTGCCGGAAACTGTGCCCCGGCCGTTGCATCGACCCTCTTAGGAAGAGGGATGAAAACTCTTGCCCAGCGAACCGGGCGCGCGTCCTGCTCGTATCACGACGAGCACGAGGATCGTCGCTAAATATGGTGCCATGGACAGATATTCCGTCGGAATTTTCAAGCCTTCCGCTTGTAGGTTGAGCTGAAGAACAGTGACTCCGCCGAAAAGATAGGCACCTGCAATCAGACGCCAAGGATTCCAGCTCGCAAAGACGACAATCGCGAGCGCAATCCAGCCTGCGCCGCTGGTGATTCCGTCGATCCACTGCGGCACGCGGACAAGACTGATGTAAGACCCTGCAAGACCCGCACAAGCCCCGCCAAAGAGGATCGCAAGCACGCGCATCAGCCGCACGTTATATCCTAGCGCATGGGCTGCATCATGGTTTTCCCCGACCGCGCGAAGGATCAGACCCGCGCGCGATTTCGACAGGAACCACCACGTTCCCGCAACGAGCAAAAGGCTCACATAGACGATCGGATCGTGCTGGAACAGGATGCGACCGATCACGGGAATGTCCGAAATGATCGGTAGGTTGAGCTTGCCCACAATAAGATCACTCGACCCTGTCGCGCCTTGGCCGATAAGCGAGGCAAGGCCAAGGCCGAACATCGTCAGCCCAAGACCCGTTGCGACTTGATTTGTAAGAAGAAACTGGGTCAGGGCAGCAAAGACAAAAGAAAGAGCAGCGCCCGCAAAGGCTGCGCCGACAAAGCCGAAATAGGGGTTCTCGGTTCCGTGTCCGACGATATAGCCACAGACGGCCCCTGTGATCATCATACCTTCGACCCCGAGGTTGAGAACACCTGCGCGTTCGACCACGAGTTCACCAATGGCGGCCAACAGAATGGGAGTCGAGGCCACCATCAAAGCTGCAAGAAGAAGGATCGGGTTGATATCCATTACTGAGCCTTCCCTTTCGAGCGGAGTTTGATCCGGTAATTCGTAAGCAAATCAACGCCCAGGAGCGAGAATAGGAGCAGACCCTGAAAGCACTTGATCGCAGCGGCCGGCAGTCCGAGCGACTGTTCGGCAAGATTGCCGCCGATATAAGTCAGAGCAAGAAGAATGCCCGCAAGCAAGATCCCGACGGGATGCAAGCGGCCCAAGAATGCAACGATGATCGCAGTAAATCCGTAATACGTCGGAAAACTCCCGAGGATCTTGCCTGACGGGCCCGTCACTTCGAACACACCCGCGAGCCCTGCAAGCGCGCCCGAAATGGCCATACACACGAGGATAAGGCGACTGGGATTCACACCCGAAAAGGCGGCAGCGCGCGGGCTTTGACCAGCAAGACGCACGTCGAACCCGAATTGATGGCGGGTCAATGCGATGTAGGCCGCGACGACGGACAAAAGCGCGGCCACGACACCAAGGTGGATGCCCGATCCTGTGATCAGATCGGGGTTGGCGGCGGATGCAAACCGTCTGAGGTCCCGCGATCCGGGCATGCCGAACCCGTCAGGGTCGCGCAGCGCGCCGATGGCCATGGCTTTGATCAAGACCTCGGCCACATAGACAAGCATGAGCGAGACCAGAATTTCGTTGGTTTTGAAGTAGACACGCAAAAGTGCGGGGATCATCGCCCAGACCAGACCGCCCAAGGCTCCGAAGAGGATGGTGAGCGGAAAGATAAGCCAGCGGGCCTCCATCGGATAAAACGAGAGCGCAAGCGCCGCACCCGTGATGGCGCCAATGATATATTGCCCTTCGGCGCCGATGTTCCAGATGCCTGCGCGAAAACCAAAGGAAAGGCCGATGGCGATCAGGATCAGCGGCGCGGCCTTTTTGATCACATCGGGACGGTCAAGATCGGCAAACTCTCCGAACAGGGGGTCCCAAAAGATCACTTTGGTGGCAAGGATCGGGTCTTTACCCAAGATCGCAAAGAGCCCCATGCCGAGTATGATCGTCAGGACGACGGCAAGGATCGGCGCGCCGAAGGTCCAGACTTTGGACGGTTGGGGTCGTTTTTCCAGCTTAAACATGGGCAGGCTCCATATCGTGGGCGCCGCCCAGCATCAGTCCGATGGTTTCCACGGTCAGCCCCTCGGTCGGGCGCGGTGCGGCGAGCTCTCCCCCGTTCAGCGCGGCAAAACGGTCGGAAATTTCCATTAGCTCGTCGAGGTCCTGTGAAATGCACACGACCGCCGCCCCTTCGGCCGCCAGATCAAGGAGCGCTTGGCGGATAGAAGCCGCAGCCGAGGCGTCGACACCCCAAGTCGGCTGGTTCACCACGAGCACGCGCGGTTTTTGCATGATTTCGCGACCTATCACGAACTTCTGCAGGTTGCCGCCCGACAGCGAGCGTGCGGCGTTTTCGGGCCCTGGTGTTCTGACATCGAAGGCGGCGATGACATCGCGCGCAAATTCCCGAGCCTTCTCCCAATCCACAAAACCGTTTTTGGTCAATTGCTTGCGCGTGCGTGCAGTCAAAAGGGCATTTTCGGTCAACGTCATATCAGGGGCCGCCGCATGGCCATTGCGCTCTTCAGGCGCGGCGCAAAGGCCCAAGGCGCGCCTCTCGTTCGGAGAGGCTGCGCCGATGTCTCTTCCGTCAAGGAATATCATCTGGGCGCCGGTTCCCATTTCCCCTGAAAGTGCGGCGACAAGCTCGTCTTGGCCGTTGCCAGCCACTCCGCCGATGCCGACGATTTCACCCGACCGCACCGAAAGCGAGATGGACTTGAGCGCTGTGCCGAACCGATGAGGGGCAGGGGCACTCAGCCCCTTGAGTTCGAGTAGAACCTCGCCTGCCTTTTTGCCCGCGTTGGTGGGGGTGTGAAGTTTGCTCCCCACCATCATCTCGGCCATATCGCGGGCCGATGTTTCGCGCGGGTCACAAGTTCCGACCACTTTGCCCAAGCGCAGGATCGTGGCGTGCTCGCACAACGTGCGGATCTCTTCAAGCTTGTGCGAGATATAGAGGATCGCGGTCCCTTTGCTCGATAGGAGCCTCAAGGTGTCGAAAAGCGTTGCCACCTCTTGCGGGGTAAGAACCGACGTCGGCTCGTCCATGATCAAAAGACGCGGATCTTGCAGAAGGCAGCGGATGATCTCGACCCGTTGGCGCTCGCCCGCTGACAGATCGCCAACGATCCGCGCGGGATCAAGAGGTAGGCCATAGGTTTCCGAAACGGATTTGATGCGTGAGGATAGGTCGGAAAACGGCGGTGGGTTCTCCATCCCAAGCGCAATATTCTCGGCGACATTGAGCGCATCAAAGAGCGAGAAATGCTGGAACACCATGCCGATGCCGCTTGCGCGGGCGGCTTTGGGTTCGGCGGGGCGGAATTCGGCACCGTCCAGAAGCATCGTCCCAGTGTCAGGTTTGACGAGTCCGTAGATCGTTTTGACCAGCGTCGATTTACCCGCTCCGTTTTCACCCAGAAGCGCGTGGATCTCGCCTTTGCCGATGGTAAAGGTCACATCCGAGTTCGCAACGACCCCCGGATAGGCTTTGGTCAAGCCTTTGAGCTCGAGCAGCTTTTCCCTCACCCTGTCTCTCCCTTTTGTCGCGCAAGCTTGCCGCTTTGCGTCAGCATTTGTGTTGCCACTCCAACTGCAATGGCTTGGGGGTGTTTGCCAAGACTTGGATTGCCGATTGGGCAGTCAATTCGAGCAATTTTCGCAGGTGAATGGCCCATCTCGCCAAGTCTTTTGCTGAAACGCGCCCATTTTGTCGCAGATCCGATCAAGCCCGTGCGCTCAAAACCATGCGCCAAAAGCGCGTTGCACAGAGCAAGATCGAGCGCATGACTATAGGTCAGGATGAGGTGTTCTGCCGACTTAGGGGCAAAAGCGACAAGCCGCTCGGGCTCTTGTGCGGCGACGGTTTCCACCTCGGGGGGTACTTGGGCGGGAAATCGGCTTTGATCCGTATCGACCCATGTGATGTCGAAAATTTCGAGCGGCGTGAGGACCTGAACCAAGGCGCGGCCCACATGCCCTGCACCCCAAATCCAAAGCGGACGCCGCGTGGGGGTTTCGGCCTCGATCAGCCAGCCTTCGATCATCAGGGGAAGTGCGCCTTGGCGGATCAGGGCGGCGCGGCGAGCGACGGCTTCGGGGGGATGTACAGGGCCATCGATCCGCCGCACAAACGGTCCATCCCCTTTGACGTCCTCGCTCGACAGGTGTTCCCACACCAGAGTGACCGAGCCGCCGCAACATTGGCCGAGCGACGGGCCGAGCGGGAATGTCCGGCTTTGCGCATTGCCTGTTTTCAGAATGTCCCGCGCCAACGCGATGGCCTCTTGCTCGAGTGCGCCGCCGCCGATCGTACCAATTATCCTGTCGTGTTGCACTAGCATCGATACGCCTGCTTCCCGCGGCGTTGATCCCGCCGATGCAGTGATCAGCACCCGCACGGCGGGTCCGCTTTGGAGATGATGGCGAAGTGCTCTGCGATCAAAGCTCATCTCGGGCCCTCTTGATGGCGGCAAGAATGCGCTCGGGTGTCGCGGGCGCATCGAGCATCGGGTATTTCGGCCCGCACGCAGAAATCGCGTCCGAAAGGGCCAAGAACGCCGAGATCCCATGCATGAAAGGCGGCTCGCCGACCGCTTTGGATCGAAAGATCGTCGCCATCGGGTTCGGTGCGTCCCAAAGATCGACGTTAAAGACGTCGGGACGGTCCGAGCAGGCAGGAATTTTGTAGGTTGAAGGCGCGTGCGTGCGAAGCCGTCCTTTGTCGTCCCAGACAAGCTCTTCGGTCGTGAGCCATCCTGCGCCCTGCACATAGCCGCCTTCGACCTGTCCGATGTCAAGCGCGGGGTTAAGCGACGCACCCGCGTCATGGAGAATATCCGCGCGCAGAATGCGGTTTTCTCCGGTCAGGGTGTCGATCACCACTTCGGTCAGAGCAAGACCTTGGGCAAAATAGAAAAACGGTCTGCCTTTGCCTGCGATGCGGTCCCAACTGAGGTCGGGGGTTTTGTAAAACCCCGTGGACGATAGGCTGACGCGCGACTGATAGGCGAGCGCCGCAAGATCGGCAAAGGGCATCGATTTGGACGGGCTATTAACATGCCCGCCTTCGAAGCGCAGTTCTGCGGGGGCACAGCCAAAGTGCTTTGCCGCGACCTCTCCCAGACGGTTCTTGATCGTATCGCAGGCGATTTTGACGGCCATTCCGTTTAGGTCAGAACCCGAAGAGGCAGCCGTCGCCGATGTGTTGGGGACCTTGGCCGTATCGGTTGCGGTGATCTTGATGGCGGCCTGATCCACGCCAAAGGTCTGGGCCGCGACTTGTGCAACTTTCTGGAACAGACCTTGGCCCATCTCGGTTCCGCCGTGGTTGATCCTTATGGAGCCGTCGGCATAAACGTGCACCAAGGCACCCGCTTGGTTCAGATGGGTCAGAGTAAACGAGATACCAAATTTGACCGGCGAGAATCCGAGCCCTTTTTTCAGAATAGGCTGCGCGGCGTTCCAAGCATCGATCTCTCGACGTCTTTCGACATAGGCCGCACTTTCGAGGAAGTTTTCGGTCATTTCGCCCAGAATGAAGTCGGTGACTTCCATCCCGTAGGGCGTCGTATTGGTAGGGTGCGCCGCGGCGGTGTTTGCCTGCATCGGTGCGTAATAGTTGATCCGCCGCACGTCGACGGGATCGGCGCCAAGCGTATGGGCAATATGGTCCATCACCCGTTCGATCCCGAGCACGCCTTGGGGGCCGCCGAACCCGCGAAATGCCGTTGCCGAAGCGGTGTTGGTCTTGAGTCGATGCGATGTGATCGTGACGTGATCCAGCAAATAGGCGTTGTCGGAATGGAGCATTGCGCGATCCGCCACAGGAAGCGTCAGATCAAGCGCCCAGCCACCGCGGGTCTTCTGGTCGAATTCGATCCCGAGAATTCGGCCACTCTGGTCGAAGCCCACTTCGTAGTCGATTTCGAAGTCATGCCGCTTGCCCGTGATTACCATGTCGTCATCGCGGTCATAGCGCATTTTGCAGGCGCGCCCCGTCAGCCTTGCAGCGATGGCGCAGGCCACGGCGAGTGCATTGCCTTGGCTTTCCTTGCCGCCGAAACCGCCCCCCATTCGCCGTGTTTCGACACGCACACCGTGAAAGGGGATGCCTAGAGCTTCGGCCACCTTGTGTTGGATTTCGGTCGGGTGCTGGGTCGAAGAATGGATTTCCATATCCCCGTTGTCCTGCGGCAAGGCGAGCGCGGCTTGGCCCTCGAGATAGAAATGCTCTTGCCCGCCCATCGTGATCCGGCCCGAGATCCGGTTCGGCGCGGATTTGATTGCCGTCCGACTATCCCCCTTGCTCCAGACACGGGGACCGTCTTCGAAACGGCTATCTGCGGCCAAAGCCTCTTTGATCGTGAGGATCGGCGTTTCCTCGGTATAGGTGATTTTCCCCAGACGCGCGGCTTTGCGCGCGAGGAGATGGCTTTCAGCAACGACGAGGAAAAGCGGCTGGCCGTGATAATGGACTGTCCCGTCGCTCAGAAGCGGCTCGTCATGCGCCCCGGGGGAGACGTCATTGGCAAAGGGAAGATCCTCTGCGGTCAGAACGGCAACGACCCCTAGTGCTTTGCGGACCAGCGAGAGGTCCATGTCGGTGATCCTGCCCTTGGCAATGGTCGAAAGACCGAAGGCAAGGTGAAGCGCGCCACGCGGAAGCGGGATATCGTCGACATAGCGCGCGGCGCCCCCGACGTGGAGAGGCGCGCTGTCATGGGGGGAGGAACGATGGACGCTCATGCGCGGACCTCCAGAACATTGACCGCCTGTCCCGCCCGCTCGGCGAAATAGCGGTCGAAGAGGGATTTTGCGACCCCAAGTCGATAACCCGCGCTTGCCCGCATATCACTGATCGGACGGAAGTCCTTGTCCATGGCGGCTTTGGCGCGGTTGATCGTTTCCGCGGACCATGTCTCGCCCACCATCGCTTGCATGGCGTGGGTTGCAAGTTTCGGAGTTGCGGCCATACCGCCAAAGGCGATCCGCGCCGCGGTCACGGTGCCGTTCTCCACCGTCACATTGAAACATCCAAGGACAGCCGAGATATCCTGATCGAAGCGCTTGGAGATTTTGTAGCACTTGAGGTCGGGCACTATTTTGGGGATCAAGACGGCTTCCACGAACTCACCGCTTCTGCGGTCCTGTTTGCCGTAATCGATGAAAAAGTCCTCGAGTGCGAGGTTGCGCCGTGCATCGCCTTGCCTAAGCTGGAGTTGCGCACCCATGGCGATCAGCGCGGGTGGATTGTCACCGATAGGCGAGCCGTTCGCGATATTCCCGCCGATGGTTGCGGCGTTGCGCACTTGCTCCGAGGCATAACGGCGGACCAACTCTGCATAAGCGGGATGGCTTTCGAGTAAAGCCGACCGAAGGGCGGTCATGGTGACAGCCGCGCCGATCCAAAGGTGATCACCCAAATCACGGATGTCCTGAAGATCGGTGCATTTGCCTAGGAACGCGACGCTGGGCAAGTCTCTGAGTTGCTTTGTGACCCATAGACCGACATCCGTCGCACCTGCGATCAGTTGGGCATCGGGATGATCGACATACCAAGCGGCAAGTTCGTCTGAGGTCTGCGGTGCAAAGGGCGCGGGCGTCGTGAGGGTCGAGAGCTTTTGGCGATCCTCTTCGATCCACTCGGGGCGCTCGGTGCCTTCGGCGGCTTGGGCGGCCCTGATGATGGGGGCGTAACCTGTGCAGCGGCAAAGGTTTCCTGCCAGAACGGTATCGTAATCTGTCCGACCCTGCGCATGACCCGCAACCAGCGAGGCCACAATTCCGGGCGTGCAAAACCCGCATTGGGACCCGTGATGTTCGATCATGGCAGTTTGAACAGGGTGCAGACCATTCGATCCGAGCGCTTCGACCGTGCGCACTGCTTTGCCGTGAAGTTGCGGCAAAAAGAGAATGCAGGCATTGAGCGCCTTGATCCCGCTTTCATCCTGAACCACCACGGTGCACGCGCCGCAGTCTCCTTCGTTACATCCCTCTTTGGTGCCTTTCAAATCACGCTCTTCGCGCAGCCACTCGAGCAAAGTCCGAGTCGGCGCGGTGGTCAACCGAATGGTCTCTCCGTTCAGAAGAAACTCGATATCCATGTGAAAACCCGCCGCCTTACCGTCGTGAAGGGGTCCCTACAGGATCGATGCGGCGTAGATCCTGTGCCCGTGTTATTCTTGACTAGACCAAAGGAAAACGCGGTTTGGCAAGAGAAAAGGGTCCGAAGGTCGCCAAGTCCCTATGTGAATGCGCAAAAAATGGGCACCTTTGCAGCGCGCCTTTGGTTATTCCCTCTGGTGAAAGGCTGGAGTAGCTTGGGGTCATGAGTGACTCTGCCAGATTTATCCACCTTCGCGTCCATACCGAATATTCGCTTCTCGAAGGCGCTGTTCGCGTCAAGAAACTGGCGGGAATGGCGGCTGCGATGAACATGCCCGCCGTCGCCGTGACGGATTCGAACAACATGTTCTGCGGGCTCGAGTTTTCGGAATATGCGGGCAAGGATGGTGTCCAGCCGATCGTCGGCTGTCAGATCGATTTGGCCTATGTCGCACCCGAGCCTGGAAAACGCCCCGAACCGCCTGCGCCGATCGTTCTCTTGGCGCAGTCCGAGCAAGGTTACATGAACCTGATGAAGCTCAATTCCGCGCTCTATCTGGATCAGGGCGGCCAGCTTCCGCATGTAACACTTGATGACCTAAAAGCCCATAATGCGGGATTGATCTGTCTCTCCGGCGGTCCGGATGGCCCCATCGGTCGGCTTTTGCGCATGGGGCAGAGCGTCAAGGCCGAAGCTTTGGTCAGGTCGCTTAACGATATCTATGCCGACAGATTCTATATTGAGCTACAGCGCCACCCCGAGGAGGGTGGTCTTCCCGAAGCGGAGCGATTGAGCGAGCGCGGCCATATCGAAATGGCTTACGATATGGATATCCCGCTCGTAGCAACCAGTGATGTCTATTTCCCCAAACCCGACATCTATGAGGCCCACGACGCGCTCATCTGTATCGCCCAAGGCGCCTATGTCGATCAGCAAGAGCCGCGCCGTCGTCTCACGCCGCAACACTACTTCAAGAGCCAAGAGGAAATGGTCGCGCTTTTCGCAGATCTGCCTGAGGCGATTGAAAACACGGTCGAGATTGCGAAGCGCTG
>JALRIK010000036.1 GCA_023255435.1 Marivivens sp. | reverse complement strand
CGCGACGTTGCTTTTTCGATGGCGCCGCCGATTTCCATCATATCGTGACAGGACACCCCGTTATGACTGAGATCTGTTTTAGCACAAAAGACAGCCGGCACGCCCAAACACATCCCCTCGAGCGCATGCGGTGAATTATAGGATACCGTAACCCGCGCCTTGGCCAACACATGGGTCACAGGGGCCTTTGTCACTTCGACATTGCCGCGCTGTCGGTCGAGGCGTCCCAAGAGATCGTCAAGCTGGTCGTCGGCGACCGCTGGATGGCTCCAGATGATGATCTTTTCTCCTTGGGCCGCGGCCACCGCGCCGCGCACCAACGCGCGAATGTCGATCCGTGTGGTGCGCTCCAGAATTTCGTTCATCGGCTGGAGCAAGAGCACGATGGAGTCGCGTTCGGGGAGTTCCACAGCATCGCTGACATAGCGCAGTTTTTCCGCAAGCTTGCCGGTAAAAGCCGCAGCTTTCGCCGCAGGTTGCGCCGCCGCATCGAACATTTCACCAACCAATGAGCTTTCGCCGAACACCCCTTGAGGGTCGGCGTAGAAATAGGGCGCGATATAGGCAGGCCCCATATTCAGCACGTTTTGCTGATGGTGGAACCCCTGATGCACAAAATGGAAATTCCCGTCAAAGGGATCGGGCGGAATGTTCAGGGGCGCGCGCTCGATCAATTCGGCACGGCCCCCCAGTTGATGAAGTCCCTTGAGCAGGCGGGCATAGAAATGCCCCTCTGCTTCTTTCACATGCGCCAAAAGGTTCTTTGGCAAGTGAATGTAGAACGTCTTATCCATGGTCCACCTTGAAGGTCATATCGATCATCCGCTGGGTGCCCCGCGAGAATTCGAGCGGACAGGGATAAGCCGCGCCCGTCTCGACCGAACGCGAGAAGGCTTCGACCTGAAGCACATATTGGTTCACGGTCGGGAAACGTTCGGTCTTGCGCCCCTCTGCGGTTTCCACCGTCAACGTCGCGATGTCATAGACATTGGCATTGAACGGGGCGTTCAGCGTCACGTGACCTTTGGTCCCGTGGAAGGTCAGATATTGCCGCGTCGCCATCCGCATGGACACCACGCCCTGATAGGCAAAAGAAGGGAACGCGGCGGAAAGCTGGGTGAACACGTCCACATCGTTTTCGCGCACGATCTTGGCATGGGTCACATCCGTGGGCTCTTCGCCCGTAACGAAGCGGGTCGACCCGAAAATATAGACCCCGATATCGGGAAGCGCGCCGCCCCCTGTTTCGGGACGGTTGCGGATGTTGTCTGTGTCAGCCGCGTTGTTGTAGCTGAACACCGTATCGACAAGCATCAGCTCGCCGATTGCGCCCCCTTGGACAAGCTGGCGGGCACGTTGGAACTGCGGATGATGCACGATCATGTAAGCCTCGGCGGCGAGCTTGCCGCTCTTGTCGCGCGCGGCGATCAGGGCATCGAACTCGGCCTCGTTCATGGCGATCGGCTTTTCGCACAGAACATGTTTACCGGCGGCAAGCGACTTGAGCGTCCATTCCACATGGAGATGGTTCGGCAGCGGGATGTAGACTGCATCGACCTTGGGGTCGGCAAGCAGGGTCTCGTAACTGTCGTGCACGACAAGGTTGGGTTGGAACGCCTGAAAGGCTTTTGCCTTTTCAGCGTCAGAGGTTGCCAGAGCGTAAAAATCGGCTCCCTCTGCGGCGTGGATGGCGCGGGCCATATGCTGTTGTGCGAACTTCGCCGCACCAAGGACTCCCCAACGGACGGTCATGTGAAAACTCTCCATTTTTCATTGAGCTTGAGAGTAACAGGACCACGGGCAAGGGCAATGACAACTAAGCCCCTACGTCAGGATTGGGTGTGGTTTTCGTCCTTGTGGCCCATGTCTTTCCAGACGTGCGCGCGCCGCCACGTCCAAACTATGGACCCAAGGTAAAGCGTGCTAAGCACCACAAGGGTCGCCCAAGGCCAGGTAAAGAGCACCGCAACAATCCCGATGATCGCAAGCACCAGAAAACGCGCATATTCGCGCGGTATGGTCACGGATTTGAGCGACGGTGTGGGGACGCGGCTGATCATAAGGAGCCCCGAGACGAGCATCGCTCCGCCGACAAACCATTGGTTCGGTGCGCCGAGCTCGGGAAAGGTCTTGTGGACAAAGAGCGGGAACATGACGAGAAGCGCGCCCGCAGGGGACGGCACACCAACGAAATTGCGGCGCTGTTCGTCTTTGGGACGGGCCTTGGCGTCGACGTTGAAGCGCGCAAGGCGCATCACGCAGCAGATTGCATAGATGAGCACCAAAATCCAACCCTCGCTCGAGGATTGGAGGCCATAGAGATACATGACGATCCCCGTCGCCACGCCGAAGTTCATAAAGTCGGCCAGCGAGTCGAGTTCGGCCCCGATTTCACTTTCGGTCTTGAGAAGCCGCGCAAGACGCCCGTCAAGACCATCGAGAATGGCCGCCACAAGGATCAGGAACACTGCGAATTCGATCCGCCCCTGCATCGCAAACCGAATAGCCGTCATGCCGGCGCAAATGGCCGAAAGCGTCAGCAAATTCGGTAACATCTGCCAAAGGGACAACGATTTTTTCGACTGCGGTGCCTGTGCCATTTAGATGCTTTCTGCCATGCGGCGCGGCTCGTCGCTGTTGAGATCCGCAAGAACAGTTTCGCCTGCAATCATGGTTTGGCCAAGCGCGACTTTTGGGGCCACACCATGGGGGAGATACACATCCACGCGCGATCCGAAACGGATGAGACCGAAACGCTCGCCCGTCTTAAGCTGTTCGCCGCCTTTGACAAAGGGCACGATACGGCGCGCAACAAGACCCGCGATCTGGACAACCGCAATCTCGCGGCCATCTTCAAGCTCGATGCGGAGCGAATTGCGCTCGTTGTCTTCGCTTGCCTTATCGAGCGAAGCATTGAGAAATTTGCCGGGACGATAAGCGACCTTCTTGATCGTGCCCGTGATCGGCGTGCGGTTCACGTGACAATTGAAGACGCTCATGAACACCGAGACCCGAAGACGCGGCTCGGGGCCCATGTCGAGCTCGGCGGGCGGAACCGCCTCTTCGATCAGCGAAATCACACCATCGGCGGGCGAGACCATTATTCCACTCTGTTGCGGCACCGAACGGATCGGATCGCGGAAGAAGTAATAGCACCAAACCGTCAAACCGACCCCGATCCAACCCAGAGGCTCCCAGATCAGGAAGAGCACAGCAGTGATCGCGGCGAAAATCGCCACAAACTTGCGTCCCTCGGGATGCATCGGCTTGATAAAGGTATCTGTCATTTTCATGGGGCGCCCCCGTCTGTTCAACGCTTGGCCGAAGATTGGCCGAGTTTCCGATCGCCGCTTTTGCGGCTGCTTGCTGCTTCCTTTGCCTCAAGGCTTGCCCGCTGACAAGCAAAAGGGCACTCCTTTTTAGAAGCGCCCCTTGAATTGATCGCGAACAAGGCCCCTCAGACCGTCTCGAGCATTCCCTTTTCGCGGGCAAGCTCGGTCATGCGGCTTTGCAGCTTTTCAAAGGCACGCACTTCGATCTGGCGGATACGTTCACGGCTCACGCTGTATTGTTCGGACAAATCCTCGAGCGTGATGGTTTCGTCCTGAAGTCGACGCTGGACCAGAATATCGCGCTCGCGCTCGTTGAGCACCAGCATCGCTTCGGCGAGCAAGGCGCGGCGGCTCTCAAGCTCGTCTCGGGCCTCGTAGTGGGCTGCCTGATTGGCGTCCTCGTCCTCGAGCCAGTCCTGCCATTGTGTCGAAGTATCACCATCCGAACCGACCATAGCGTTGAGAGACGC
This sequence comes from Marivivens sp., assembly GCA_023255435.1. Taxonomy (GTDB): domain Bacteria; phylum Pseudomonadota; class Alphaproteobacteria; order Rhodobacterales; family Rhodobacteraceae; genus Marivivens. Next base: position 19,741 of record JALRIK010000036.1, on the reverse strand, counting down.
ATCGCCCCCCGACATCCGGCGGTTCATCGAAATGACTTCTTCCTCGGTCACACCAAGGTCTTTGGCGATTTGCGCGACGTTATCGGGGTGAAGATCCCCCTCCTCCAACGCGCCGATCCGTGCTTTGGCTTTGCGCAGATTGAAGAACAGCTTTTTCTGCGCCGACGTGGTGCCGAGTTTCACAAGGCTCCAGGATCGCAGGATATATTCCTGAATGCTGGCGCGGATCCACCACATCGCATAGGTCGCAAGACGAAAGCCCTTTTCGGGATCGAAACGCTTGACCGCCTGCATCAGACCGACGTTCGCCTCGGAGACCACCTCGGCCTGCGGCAGACCATAGCCGCGATACCCCATAGCGATTTTGGCCGCGAGACGCAGGTGCGACGTCACAAGCTTGTGGGCCGCCCCTGAATCCTGATGATCGACCCAGCGCTTGGCGAGCATGTATTCTTCTTCGGGTTCAAGCATCGGGAATTTGCGGATTTCCTGCAAATACCGATTGAGACCCTGCTCCGGCGACGGTGCCGGAAGATTTGCATAGCTACTTGTATTACTCATATCTGTCCCCCTCCAATGTATAAGGGCTTAACATCGATATTGGTTGCAGATGCCTCTTATTCAAGAGGCACAATCTAAAATTTCATACGAACTATGCGCCCCATTCCGTCGAAGAACGAGAGCCATTCGACTGCAATCGCGCACAGATGATCTCTTGCAACAATAGAGCCAATTGCGATGCATCGGGTTAACGCAGGACGCCGCGTTAAGTTGCGTCCAAGCAGGCCTCAGACCTCGGTCTGCCCGCCCAAGTCTCGGAGCAAGTCGCGCATATCCTCGGGAAGCGGGGCTTCGAATTCGAGAAATTCACGCGAAACCGGATGGGTAAAGCCCAAAGTCGCGGCGTGCAGCGCCTGCCTTGGAAACTCGGAAGCGGCCGCCTGACCCTTTTCCCCGACGGATTTCACAGCAAGCTTTCGGCGCCCTCCATAGACAGGATCACCGATGAGGCTATGCCCCACATGGGCCATGTGCACGCGGATCTGATGGGTGCGCCCTGTCTCGAGCCAACATTCGAGCAAGGCCGCAACCGCGGGTTCGCCCAACGTCTCGACAATCCGCGCACGCGTCACGGCATGACGCCCCGTCTCGAAACTCACCGCCTGTCTCTGGCGATCGGTCTTGTGCCGGCCGAGGAAGGTTTGGATTTTCAACACATTTCCCGGCTCGAAATTCGTGCCCTTGATCCCGTGCAGGCGCGGGTCGTTCTGATCGGGAACCCCGTAACAGATTGCAAGATAGCGGCGCTCAACCGTATGTTTCTCGAATTGCGCCGCAAGGCCATGGTGCGCACGGTCGGATTTGGCCGCGACCAAAAGCCCGCTGGTTTCTTTGTCGATGCGGTGCACGATGCCGGGACGCTTTTCTCCGCCCACACCCGAAAGACTGTCACCGCAGTAATGCATCAAAGCATTCACAACCGTTCCCGAAGGAGTGCCCGGCGCGGGATGAACAACCATGCCCGCAGGCTTGTTGATAACGATAAGATCATCGTCTTCATAAACGACCTCGAGCGGAATATCTTCTGCCTCGAGATGGTCGGCTTCGGTGATTTCGACCGCAATCTCGATCTCGTCGCCTTCGCTGACTTTGTGACGCGGATTGTCGATCACCGCGCCATTCACCGAAACCGCGCCTTGCTCGATCAACTTTCCAAGTCGCGAACGGCTCAGCTCGGCTTCATCTGGCACATCCCGCGAAAGCGCTTTATCAAGACGCGATGGAGGATCGATATCGATCGCAAATTGGATAATAGTGCTCGCCATGACCAAGGCTCCCGAAGAGAACACACCCTTTCCGCAAGAGCTGATCTGGCTCAAACGGCTGGTGATCATTCTTGCAGGTGTGATGATTGCGGGGTTCCTAGTCCTTATCGCAACGCTTGTCATCCGTCTTCGGGAAAGCGCGCCCGTTTTTCCCGAGACATTGTCGTTGCCAGAGGGCGCAACACCCCTCTCGATCACTCGGGCAGCCGACTGGATTGCCGTCGTTACGACCGAAAACGAGATTCTGATACTCTCCGCTGACGGACAGAGCCTGCTTCAGACCCTCGAAATCGACTGATATCGCCTTTGTGCTCTAAATATCCATCACGACCAAAGACGCCAAAATGCAAAAGGCCCATCAAGAGGGGCGTTCATCAGCCAAGTTCTTTGCGTCATAGGTAAAAAGAAAGCGCGGCGGGATCGGACCCTTGTTGCGGCCGCCCTGCTGCATCTGCTCCCAAGCATGTGCCAGAATGCCTACCGACCGCGACAAACAAAAGAGCCCCCGAGCGAGGGGAGCCGCGCAGCCGAGCTCGGCGAAAATGACCGCGGTCGCCCCGTCGATGTTCATCGGAACAGGACGCGCGCGTCCTTCCCCGAGAGCGGTCTCGACGGCCGCGCCGATCCGCGCAAAACGCCCCGACACAGTGCCGGCCCCAGCCGCGTCGCGCACCAAAGCCATCAAACGCGGGGCGCGCGGGTCGCCGTTCTTGTGGAACCGATGGCCGAAACCAGGAATGTATCTCGTCCGCTCGTTCTGCCACTGCGTGAGTGCGGCGCGGGTCGCCTCGTCGAGAGACTGACCGTCTCCCATACGGCTGTCGATATCGTAATAAAGCTCAAGGCTTTGTTCACCTGCACCGCCGTGGACATCGCCAAGCATGTTCACTGCACTCGCCATCGCATTATTGAGCGGCAGGCCGCAAGTGACCGCCATGCGCGCCGCTGCGATCGAGGGCGCTTGCGGGCCATGATCGACCGCTGCAACCAATGCCGCCTCCAAAAGTCGGGCTTCGCCATCACTCGGTAAACGGCCCGCCACCATCAGCCAGATCATCGCCGGAAAACTTGTCGTTCCAATAAGATCCTGAATAGGCAACCCGCGGAAATTGATCTTGCCCGGTTCCATCTCGATAATCGACGTGCGCCACCAATCGCGCACGTCCTGTGCATCCTGTGTCATATTTCCCCCCTTTCGCGCATCTCGGCGATGTCGTGCGCGGAATATCCCAAGCTCAGAAGAATTTCGTCGCTATCTGCCCCGAGACGGGGCGGTGGAGCGTCAACTATTGGCACCTCGCCGTTGATCTTGATCCCCGTGCGGAGCACCGAAATAGGCCGCCCGACACCCTCTACCTCTTCGAAGTCGGCGATCATACCGCGCGAACGGATGACCTCGTGATCAAGAACCTCGGTCAGATCGAGCACCGCACCAGCAGGCACCCCGAGCGCGTTAAGTTCTTCGGCCCAATCTTCAGCGGATTTTGCCGCAAGCGCCTTTTCGATCTCCGTCCTAAGAGCCAGACGATTACGCTTGCGATCCTCGCGCGTCAGATATTCGGCCATTGCAATCAAATCCGCGCGGCCGATGTGGCGGGCAAGGATTTCCCATTGCTCGTCTTTGTTGGCCGCAATGTTCAAGGGCGCATCTTTCGCCCTAAAGGTGCCCGAAGGCGCCGAAGTCAGGTTCTCGTTGCCGTTTGCGGTCGGCTTTTGTCCTGCAATCATCCAGTTCGAAACGGCCCAACCCATTGTTGCGATCAGGGACTCGAGCATTGACACGTCGATGAATGCGCCTCGGTTCGAAGAATTCAGAGCTGCCGAAATGGCCAGTGCCGCCGTCAACCCACCAACCGAATCCGCAACGGGAAATCCGACCCTCAGCGGAGCGCTCTCGGCATCGCCCGTGATGGCCATAACCCCCGATACCCCTTGGACGATCTGGTCATATGCAGGTCGATGGGTCCAAGGCCCAGTCTGGCCGAAGCCCGAAATCGCACAATAGATCAATTCGGGGTTTTCGCGCTGTAAAACCTCGTAACCGACCCCCAGTCGATCCATCACACCGGGACGATAGTTTTCGACAAGCACATCTGCACTTTTGACAAGCCGCAGCAGGACCTCGCGGCCTTTTTCGGTCTTGAGGTTCGCGGTGACGGATTTCTTGCCTGCGTTCTGCGCAAGAAATGAGACGCCCATGCCTTTGGCACTCAACTCGGGGTCGGCCCCAAGCTGCCGCGCAAGATCGCCCCCTTTGGGCATCTCGACCTTGATCACCTCGGCCCCGAGATGGGCGAGCTGGTGACAACAAAAGGGACCCGCCAAAACATTCGTCAAATCGAGCACACGAATGCCCTTGAGCGGGGTGAGTGCGGAAGGAGCCATGGGTATTCCTGAAGTTCTACTAGACAGAACTTAGTGTTCAATAATAGAACTAATGCAGAGAAGGTCCTCGTCTGTCAAGAAAAGGAAAAGATACGATGTCCGATGCAAAAGGTGTCGATGCAGTCGAGCGCGCGCTTTCGATCCTTGATGTTTTCTCGAAAGATCTGCCCGAATTGACCCTGACCGAGCTTTCCACCCGAACGGGACTCTATAAGAGCACGATCCTAAGGCTCGCCGTCTCGCTCGAGAAATTCGGCTATCTGCTGCGCGGTGAAAACGGAAAGTTCCGCCTTGGACCTGCGGTGTGGCGACTTGGCGCGCAGTATCGGCAAAGTTTCGATCTTGCCGCGATCTTGCGTCCCGAACTCGAAACATTGAGCGAGGTCACGCAGGAAACGGCATCATTCTATATTCGCGAGGGTGACATGCGGGTCTGTCTCTTTCGGTGCGAACCCGCCCGCGCGATCCGCCATACCATCACCGAAGGCGCGCGCATGACGCTTGATCGGGGCGCCTCGGGCAAGATTCTTTTGGCGTTTGAGGGCATGGACGGGGACCTCGCGATCATCGCTCAGGGGTATGCTCTCTCGCTTGGTGAGCGAGAGGCGGAAGTCGCCGCCCTTTCGGTTCCGATTCGCCGCCCCGACGGGTCACTCATCGGGGCTTTGTCGATCTCGGGTTTGATCACCCGTTTCAGCGAGACCAACCGCGCGCAGTTGCTTGATGCGCTCAGGGAAAGCCAAAGCCGTCTCGAAGCGCAAATGATCAGCTGATCACTGGACGACTGCCGCGCTCCATTCGCGGAGGAACTGCTGCTTTTTCAGAGGATCGACAAAAACCAAAAGCCCCGTGTCGAGCCGAATGGGTCTGAGATAGGATTGCGCGGCGAGCGCACCCGCATTGATCCGAGGAAGCCCCGAGTTCTCTTCAAGGACGCGCTGGCCAGTGGCGCTCAGAAGAAAATCCAGAAACGCGGCGCCCCCTGACGGGTTCTCGGCATTGGCGGGGATAAGCGCCGTGCGCAAAAGGATGTTGGTAAAATCCTCAAGCTCGATAATCGTAGCAGCGCCCTTCTGGTCCAATCGTGCAAGCGCGTAGCTTCCCAGAACGTTGTAGGCGATAGCCAATTCACCGCTTTCGACCGCGTTCAGCATTGCGCTCGAGGCCTCATAGAGTTTCGGCTCGAGCCCGCCCATAACCTCGCTCAGCCGCCAATAGGTGTCCGACTGCCGCGCGTCTTGGGTGGCAAAGAGATACCCCGCTCCCGATTTGCGCGGATCATAGGTGCCGATCCGCCCGCGAAAGGTTTCGGGATCATCCCGAAGATGACGAATAAGGTCGGATCGCGTCGCGGGGGTCTGTCGCCCCTCGAATGCGGCCTGCGAAACGACCGTCACCACAGGTTCTTGGGCAAAGGCAAAGAGTTGATCCTGCCAGCGCGCCCAATCGGGCAGAGCATCGGTTTGCGCCGAGCTGTGGCCCTGTGCCAAACCATCGTTCGCCAGCTTCATCTGGAGATCCATGGCCGAAGACACCGCAAGATCGAACTGCGCCCCCTCTTCGTAAATCGCGCGATAGACTTCCTGCGTGCTAGCGACGACGTAATCGACGCTTATATCGGGTCGCACCTCTTGAAAGGCTGCGATCACGGGGCGAAAAATGCCGATATCGGTGGTCGAAAGGATCGATAGGGTCTCGTCCCCCTGCCCTTGGAACAGTTGCTGCTGTTCGATGTCAAAGGCAAGTGTCGTGGATGCGATCAGCGTGATCGCAATGGAACATAGAGCGCCGCGCATGTGCCTCCCTCCTCTCGTTCAACGATTTCAAATCTGCCGTTCAAGGATCGTGCAACCTCTTTCACGATGGTCAGCCCGAGTCCCGAGCCAACCACGTCTTCGACGTTTGCTCCGCGTTGGAAACGCCCCGTCAGTTGCGCTGCTTGTGCCCCGAAGAGCCCGCGCCCGCTGTCCTTGACCTCGAGACGGGCAAACCCTTCGGCGCTGATGACGCTCACCTCGACCAAACCGTCTTTGGGCGTGTATTTGATCGCATTATCAATGAGATTGCGCAAAGCGGCCTCGAGAAGAATGCGATCGGCATCGACGGTAATGTCGTGGGCATGCGGCAAGCATACCAGCCGCACGCCTTTCATCTCGGCAGATGGTTCATAGCTCTCAGTGATGTCTTCGACCAAGAGAGACAGATCGATTTGCTCGTCCGACCGTTGGTCGGACCGAAAGACCACCGCAGCGTGTTCGAGCATCTGCCCCGCTGAGCGCGCCGAGGTGTCGACCGAGCGGATCATGGAACGGATCGTTTGCCGCGCCTCTTCGTTTTCGGTTTGGCGCAGTGCGATTTCCGCCTGCGCGCGCAACGTCGCAAGAGGCGTGCGAATGTGATGTGCGGCCTCGGCGATAAACGTCTCGGTCCGGCTCAGAGCGACGGAGAGGCGCGACATGAACCCATTGAGCGCCGTCACCAGAGGCACAAGCTCTCGCGGCACAGGGCGTTGGACAGGGCGAAGATCCTGCGGGCCACGCCGCCCCACGGCCTCGACCAGCGACGACACGGGTTTCACCACAAGTCGGGCGGTCAGAAGCGAGAGACCGACCGCAATCACAAAAAAACCGATGCCGAGAAGCGCTGCCCGCTCGGCAAGGCTCGCTACGATGGTTTGCTGCGATGTGCGGGTCTGGGCCACGATCACCCGCACAGGAAGCGCTTTGCCGTTGACAAGAACAGAGCGTTCCACCGCAGCCGCCCGCACAAGCAAACCGCGATAGGCATCGTCATAAAAAAGCGGCGTCAATCCATTCAGCGGTTCGGTCGGAAGGGCAAGTTCGTCATAACCCGTGACGGTCTCGTCACCGATTGTGATCCGGTAGAACACCCGATCTTGCCCGATCGAACCCAACATAGAGAATGCGGTATAGGGGATATCGACCGCCACCCCCTCTTCGCCGCCCCTGAGTTCTTCGGCGATGGCGATGGTTGCCGCCCCCAGAATACTGTCCTGCGTGCGCTCTACCGCAGAATCGGCAACCGTGCGCACCGAGAGATAGAGCAACCCAGAGAGGAGAATCGCCACAAAAAGAAGCTGGAGGAGCAGCCTTCGACGAATCGAAATCGACTGGTTCACGACCCGTTTCATGCAGCAGTGAGGCGATAACCCACGCCCCTGACGGTCTCGATTCTGGCCCCGCTGCCCTCGATTTTTTTGCGCAGACGGCCGACGTAAACCTCGATCGCATTGTCGGTGACGGCCTCGGATGCAGAGAACAGACGGTCACATAATTGACCCTTGGAAAAGATGCGATCGGGGGCGGAAATCAACACCTCGAAAAGACGCAATTCGCGGCTTCGAAGCTCGCGGGTTTCATGCGCGAAACTGACCGTCGCCCCCAGCGGATCAAAGGTCAGATCGGCAAAGGTCATGCGGGTTTGCGACACCCCTGATCGGCGGCGGAGCACGGCCCGCACCCGCGCCTCTAACTCTTCGAAATCAAAGGGCTTTGTGACATAGTCATCGGCACCAGTATCAAGGAGCGCGACCCGATCCGACACCGCAGAACGGGCAGTCATCACGATCACAGGCGTGTCCCGCTGGGCGCGCCTGTGAGAGGCCAGAAAATCGCGACCATCGCCATCGGGGAGCATGATGTCGAGCAAGATGAGATCATAGCTTGCGGCGGCAAGGTGATCCTCTGCATCGGCGAGCGATGCGGCCCAATCAACGCCATGCCCGTCGAGCGACAATCGCTTCTGCACCGACAGCGCAAGATCGCTGTTATCCTCGACGAGAAGAAATCTCACCCTGCGCCCTCCTATGACATTTTTTTGAACATGACAGGTTCGTGTCAGGTTGAAGGGAAATCTTTCGTCTTCGCAAGGGGCCGGAGGGACCGCCCCTCAAGACTGTCTGGGAGGACAACAATGAAAATGACAATCAAGGCGCTCGTTTCGAGCGTTGCTCTCACCGTTGCAGCAAGCTCTGCCTTCGCAGCCGAGTGCATTGCCCCCGCCAACCCCGGTGGTGGCTGGGACTTCACCTGCCGCCAGATCGGCAAAATCCTTTTCGACATCGGCCAAGTGTCCGAGCCTGTTCAGGTCACGAACATGGCTGGCGGCGGCGGCGGTCTTGCGTTCAGCCACGTTGTGAACGAGCGCGCTGACGACGCCGACCTTATCGTTGCGGCCTCTTCGGCAACCACAACCCGTCTTGCCCAGAATGCTTTCGGTGGCATGACCGCTGATCAGGTTCGTTTTGTCGGCGCCATTGGTGCCGATCCGGGCGTGATCGTCGTCGCAGCCGACAGCCCGTTCCAGTCGCTCAATGATCTCGTCGCCGCAATGCAGGCAGATCCGGGTTCGGTTGCCTTTGCTGGCGGTTCGGCCGTGGGCGGTTTCGACCACCTCAAGGTTCTCCAGGTTGCCAAAGCCAGTGGCATCGAGGCCGTGACCAAGATCAAATACATCGGTGTTGACGGTGGTGCGGACGCGATCACCCAGACTGTCGGCGGGTTTACCCAAGGTATGACCGGCGACATGTCGGAAATCGTCGGCTTCATCAAATCGGGTGAAGTGCGCGCATTGGCCGTTCTGACCGAAGAGCGCGTTCCGGGCTTCGAAGACATCCCGACTGCGCGTGAACAGGGTGTCGACGTTGTTGCCGTGAACTGGCGCGGTCTCTATGTGCCCAAGAACATCTCGGACGACGAGTTCAACGCTTGGGCGGAAAAGCTCGCGGCGGTTGCTGCCTCGGACGAGTGGAAGCAGGCTATGGCTGACAACGGTCTTGCCCCCTTCACCAAAGTCGGCGGTGACTTCCAGTCTTGGGTGGACGGCGTTGTTGCTGAAACTGAAGCGCTCAGCCGTGAAATCGGTGTGATCCAGTGATGAAAAGCGACCGCGTCTTCGGACTGGTCGCCGTGCTGGTGGCGCTCGCGTATATCGCGAGCGCCCTCCAGATTCAGACCAGCTTCCTCTCTGATCCCGTCGGATCAAAAACCTTTCCGATCCTGATCGCCTCTGCCGCCATCATTTGCGGTGTGGTTATGATTTTCAAACCGGATGTGGAACCGGACTGGCCCGAATTGAACGTCCTCGCCTCGCTCGTGTTTTCGGTCATCATCCTTGTCGGCTATGCCTATGCTCTCAAGCCGATCGGGTTTTTGGTCCCGACCGCGATCGTCGCCTCGGTGCTGAGTTATCAGATTTCGCCGAAACCCAAATTCGCCGTTCTTGCAGGCTGCGGTCTTTCGGTCGGACTTTTCATCGTCTTCAAATATGCGCTCGGCCTCAGCCTTGTCGCATTCCCCAAAGCCTTGATGGGCTGAGGAGTTATTCATGGACATTTTAGCTAATCTGGCGCTTGGCTTCGATATCGCGCTAAGCCCCTATACGTTCCTGCTGGCTGTAATCGGCTGTTTTCTGGGAACGATCATCGGTGCGCTTCCCGGACTTGGGCCGTCGAATGGCGTGGCCATTCTGATCCCGATCACCTTTACACTCGGCCTTGATGCGGTTGCGGCGTTGGTTCTTCTGACCTCGGTTTACTACGGCGCAATGTATGGCGGTCGGATCAGTTCGATCCTTCTCAACATTCCGGGCGACGAGCCTGCGATGATGACTACGCTCGACGGTTTTCCGATGGCCAAAAACGGCCGTGCGGGCGACGCCCTCGTCATCTCGGGGGTTGCCTCCTTTGTCGGTGCTTTGCTGGCAACCCTCGGTCTCATGCTGCTGGCTCCGCTGCTGGCGCGTGTCGCCTATCTCTTCGGCCCTGCGGAATATTTCGCGCTTTACCTGCTTGCCTTCTCGACCCTTGGCGGCATCGCCTCGTCGAACCAAGCCAAGGCAGCGCTCGCCTCTTGTGCGGGGCTCGGCATCGCGATGATCGGGCTTGATAACACCACCGGCATGCCGCGCTTTACGGGCGGAAACATGCACCTGATGGACGGCGTCGATTTCCTCGTTGCTATCGTCGGTCTTTTTGCAGTGTCCGAAGTGTTCGTCTTTATCGAAAGCCACGGCAAAAACAGCGCCGTCGGGATCAAACTGGGTAAAGTCACGATCCCCTATCGCGAGATCTGGTCGACCCGTTGGACGATGCTCCGCTCGTCAGTCGTCGGCTTTATCGCAGGCGTCCTTCCCGGAGCAGGGGCCTCTCTAGGCTCGTTCCTGACCTATATGATGGAGAAGTCCATCGCAGGCAACAAAGGCGGCTTCGGCACAGGCGTGGCCAAGGGCGTGGCCGCCCCCGAAGCAGGCAACAACGCAGCCGCAGGCGGTGCGCTTGTTCCCATGCTCACCCTCGGTGTTCCGGGATCGGGCACCACTGCGGTTCTTCTTGCAGTTCTCATGACGTTGAACATCACGCCTGGCCCGACGCTCTTTGCCGATCGTCCGGATGTGGTCTGGGGCCTAATCGCCTCGCTGCTCATTGCCAACTTCGTGCTTCTCGCCATGAACGTCCCCATGGTCAAAGTCTTTGTCCGCATTCTCTCGGTTCCGCCTGCTCTTCTCCTCCCCGGCGTGACCATGATCTCGTTTGTCGGCATCTATTCCCTTTCGGGGAGCTACTTTGACCTCGTCCTGATGATCGCCTTCGGTGTGATGGGCTATGTGTTCCGCAAGCTCGACATTCCCACCGTTCCCGTGATCCTCGGGATCCTTCTGGGCAACCAGATGGAGGACAACCTTCGCCGCGCAATGGTTCTTTCGGATGGGGACTGGACGTTCCTCTTTTCCTCGGCCATTGCTAACGGGCTTTGGATCGCAGCGGTTCTGGGCTTTGTCGCCCCGCTCTTCCTGCGTCGTTTCCTGAAAAAGCCTGAACTCTCGGAAGACTGATCATGACACGCATTCTTATTCCCTCGGGTGCCCTTGGCCTTGGCTATGACAAAGAGGCTCTGGAACGAGGGATCGCGAATGCACCTGATCTGATCGCCATTGATGGAGGGTCCACGGACAGTGGGCCCTCTTATCTTGGGCGGGGGGTGTCGAAATATGCACGCTCCTCGACCAAGGCTGAATGGAAAGGGCTGATCGAGGCCCGTGAGCGGGCGGGTTGCCCTCTGGTCATCGGCACAGCGGGCACCTGCGGCGCAGACAGCACAGTCGATTGGCTCCTCGAGATCACACGCGAAATCCTTGCCGAGCTAGGCTTGTCCGCGCGGATCGCGACGCTTTATTCCCAGCAGGATGCCGAGGTTCTGGTCGATGCTTTGGAGACGGGCAAGATCACGCCGCTTCCTCACGCGCCCGAGATCAGCGCTGAACTTCTCCGATCCTGCACCAATATCGTCGCGCTTGCGGGGGCCGAGCAGATCAACGCCGCGCTTGCGGGCGGCGCCGATATCGTCATTGCAGGGCGCACCACCGACACCGCCATTATCGCCGCCCTACCCCTTGCGCGGGGGGACAACGCGGGGGCAGCTTGGCATGCGGCGAAGATCGGCGAATGCGGTGCGCTTTGCGCCACCAATCCGCAATCGGGCGTCATCCAGATCGACATCGATCAAGAGGGTTTCACTGTCACGCCTTTGGCCGATGGTGCCTTTGCCAGCCCGCATACGGTATCGGCACATATGCTCTACGAAAATTCCGATCCGTTCATGCTCTATGAACCAGGTGGCCATCTTGATGTGACCCACACGCATTATGCCCAGCTTGATGCGCGCTCTGTGCGCGTCACGGGGTCTGTCTGGCATCCCTCCGACGATTATACGGTTAAGCTCGAAGGGGCCTGCGTCACAGGCTTTCAAACGATCCAGATCGCCACGATCCGCGACCGCCGCTATGTCGAAAACGTCGAAGCGTGGTGCGCCGATATTCTTGCGAAACACGGGGCCAAAACCTGCGACCGTCTTGGCCTCTTGCCCGATGACTTTAGTGTCGAGCTGCGGATCATGGGCATCTCTTCGACGCTTGGCGAAATCGAGAGCCGCAAGGTGATCCCGACAGAGGTCGGGATTCTTGCCATCATCACCGCTCCAACCCAAGAGCGCGCGAACGAAATCGCAAAGCTCTTGAACCCCTATCTCCTCCACCATCCTCTGACCCAAGAAGAAGAGCAGCCAACCTTTGCCTTTCCCTTCTCCCCTGCCGAAATCGACCGCGGTGCGTCCTATGGCTTTTGCCTGAACCACATCCGCCATCTGTCCGACCCGATGGAGGCGTTCCGTCTGGAGTTCCACGATGCCTGAGCTTGGCCAAATCGTTCAGAAAGTCCGTTCTAAGAACGCGGGGCCTTTCTGGCTTACCATCGACATTTTCTGCGGAGACTCTGCGGCCTTTGATCGGGTGGTCAGAGGGCTTGGAACAGACCGCGTTGCCGCGCTTTTTCGGGCCGAAACCTCGGACGTGAAACGCTTCGACATCCCGAGCCTCAATGTGGTGAAATTTTCGCTTCCGCGGCCAGCGATCCAAGGCACGCCCGAAGACCGCGACATGCATGGCGCGGGTTGGGCGCCGCTCCTTGCCGAGATCGAGATCAACTAGCTCTTCATCCGCCGCTCGACGATGGGCGAGAGCATGATTACCAGGACAATCCGGATGATATGGTGGGCGACAACGAACCCCACGTCCGCCCCTGCGACGAGCGCAAGAACTGCCATTTCGGCCTGACCACCCGGCGAAAAGGCGAGCAATCCTTCCAGAAACGGCACAAGCCCGAGTGCAATCGCGATGCCCGCAAAGAGGCTCGAGACGATAAAGATGAGCACCGAATACCCAAGCCCCGCGACCACATCGATACGCAACTCTTTCCATGTGATGCCCGAATATTTCACGCCCACCGTAAAGCCGATAAAGAACTGGGCCGCGTAAATCGCCTGAGCAGGCGGGCGGTGCTCGATCAATCCCGAGAGACTGAACACGGTGGCAAGGATCATCGGGCCAAGAATCGATGCACCAAAAAGGCCGATCTTTTTCGCGCCCTGCCAGCCAACAATTCCGACCGCAGCCATGAGCAACACCTCGTGAAGCGGTACCTCGGCAATCGGCAATCCAGGTGCGCGCGACAAGTCGATGTGTAGCACATATGCAAAGAGCATGGGTAACAAGGTGACGATCACCAGAACGCGCGTCGCATGGATCAAAGACATGGCTCGAACGTCGCCGCCTGCCTCTTCGCCGAAGACAAGCATATCCTGCAGCCCGCCCGGCATGGCGGAATAATAGGCGGTCGCGTGATCAAACCCGAAGACGCGGCGAAAGAACGGATATCCGACAAGCCCGATAATGAGCGTCAAAAGAGGCATCAAGGCCAGCGAGATCAACATCTCGTCAAGTCTGTGGAACAATTCGGGTGTGATCGAGGTGCCGACCGCGACCCCGAGAATGGTGCGCATCAGATTGGATGTTTTTGGCGCGCCCTTGAGCCGTATGCCGAAAAGTGAAGCCACTAGGCAGCCCCCCAGCGGCCCGAGCAGCCATGGCAGCGGCAAATGCGCCAATGTGAACATGGCGACGCCAACAAGCGAAATGGCGATGGTGAGCGCAAGCCTGAAATAGTTCGACAACGATCTTCTCCCCCGTCTGAACGCGGGATAGACGCGGTCCCTGACAACAACCTGACGCGACGACCGACGACCCATCGGGGTCGACTGCTTGTTCAACGATGTTTGGAGAGTGGTACCACCTCCCCGGCTCGAACGGGGGACCTCCTGATCCACAATCAGGCGCTCTAACCAACTGAGCTAAGGCGGCACTGCGGGCGATTTAGCCCTGCTTTGAGATGAATGCAAGGGGCTTTGGGCGGAAAAACGAAATGCACCTGCTTGCCTTATGACGTGGCTGGCCTTAGGTCATTTCCAGCACATGAACGGAGATCAGCATGGGTATCGATACCGAACGCGACGTCGAAGCCAATCTTCAGATTGGACCAACCAGCACCGGAATGGTCCGAATTTTCATCGAGTCGGAAGGCGTGGAAATCCCGATGGATTTCGAACCTGAAGAAGCCGAAGAAATTGCCGAAGAGATTCGCGCCGCAGCCCAAGCCGCGCGGTCGCTTCGCTAAGTCATCTCGTCGCCCCGACCCTCGGGTCGCGCATCCCCTGAAGCCGCAGAGCCGTAGTGCGCGCAAATTTATGCGTGAGCACCTTCCGCCGCGCTGCGGCAAGCTTGGTCTCTTCGGGCATACGGATGATCTCGGCGCCATATCCATCGGCGATGATCAGCCCGCTTTCAGGCGGCAAAAGTTCGGTCGGGAATTCCGTATCCACCGCCCAGAAAAAGCGGTCGCACCATTCCAGATAGCCTTGCCACTTGGAGTCGGATTGAAAATCTGCGCGGGATGACTTGCACTCGATGACCCAGATCTCGCCCTTGGGTCCCAAGGCCATCACGTCAACACGAAGACCCGACGTCGGCACCAGCTCTTCAACGGTTACAAAGTCGTGGCTGAGCAAATGACGACAGACCCCGCGAGCGAGCAACTGCCCCGGTTGAGGGGTGATTTCGGGCATGAGGTCGTCGTTGATGATCGGCATGGTTAAACCATGAACAATCCGTGAACATACGTCAAGGCTTGGACTGCAGAACTACCTTTGGCACTTGAAGAACCGCACCGCACGCCCTACCTACGTGGGCGGCGGGTTTCTGCTCTTCTCGTGCGTAAGCGTTTACATTCCAGTGGCCTTAAGCAAATCCGAGGGAGCTGGCTCTGTCTGGGTCCTGGCTCAGTTATCTGGCGCCCACCTGTATATACAGGTCCTCGGGAATAAAACGTGCACGGTCGCTGTGGTTCTCGCCACCAACAAAAACGCCGCTCGGGTATCCGGGCGGCGTTTTTGATTATTGCAGGTTCCGCGCGCGATAGGTCTTGCGGCTCTGCGCTTCGACCCTCACCAGCGCGGGCTCTGGCACGAGACCGATTTTCATCCCGCCGCGGGGTTCGTCATCGTCGTCCTCGGCCATATTCATGACCGCAATGCCGAACTGGACACCCGCAAAGACAAGCCCGTTGAAAAGCCAAAGAAGAAACACGGCCAGAAGTCCGACATCGGACGTGCTCACCAGATGCCACAGGTTCGCGATGTTGAACCACAAGAGCAATCCGACCAGAACGGCGGACAGCACAAATCCGATGGCGACATGGGTGATGTAAAGACGGATGAGTTTCGGCATGGGCGAGTCTCCCTTCACCATGGATGATAGGAGCATCAGGGCCGCCAACAATAGAAAAAGGCCCCAAAGGGCCCTTTTGTCGCGCAATCGGCTGAAACAAGCCGAGCGACCTAGAAGGCTTCGGGTCGTGCTTCGCGGGCCATGTGGTCGAGCACGGCATTCACAAAGCGCGGTTCTTTGCCCTCGGGATGGAAGGCCTCGGCCACCTGCACGAACTCGACGATCACGACCTTGGGCGGGGTTTCGCCATTTACCAGCTCGGCCCCAGCGGCGCGGAAAAGCGCCCGCAGCGTTGGGTCTATCCGTGCGATCGGCCATTTGGCGACCAGAGCGCGATCGGTCATCTGGTCGATCTTTGCCTGCTCGTCGACAGCCTTTTCGACAAGTGTGCGGAATGTATCGACGTCACCTTCGACCATTTCTTCACCGTCATAGACGGCGCCAAAACGGTGGTCTTCAAATTCGCGGCAAATCGCTTCGATCGTCTGGCCGGAGGCTTCCATTTGGAAGAGCGCCTGCACAGCGTAAAGACGCGAAGCCGATTTCATTTGGCGTTTTTGAGAGTTCGAAGCGGTCATGCGATGGAATTTCCGTCACGGGCAAGGAGGATGTCGTTGGTAAAGCCGATGCCCTTATCGGCGCGGCCCCACTTACGGCCCAGAGCGATCAGGTGCAAGGCCGCAGCTGCTGCTCCGCCGCCTTTATTCTGGTCCTTGGGGTTTGCCCTTACGTCAGCCTGTTCATAATTCTCGACTGTCAGGATGCCGTTGCCGATGCAAAGCCCCTGAAGCCCGAGAAGGGTGATCGCGCGACTCGAGTCGTTGCACACGGTGTCATAGTGGGTGGTCTCGCCCCTGATGACGCAGCCCAGAGCGACGTAGCCGTCGAAATTGCTCAAACGGGCCGCGATGCCGATGGCCGTCGGAACCTCAAGTGCGCCCGGAACTTCGATCACTTCATAGGTGCCGCCCGCGGCTTCGATCTCGGCGGTTGCACCCGCGATCATCTGGTCGGTGATGTCCTTGTAATAGGGCGCGACCACGATGGCGATCTTGACGGGTTTGTCGAAGGAAGGCCGCGCGAGGGTGTAATGCGAAACGCCGGCCATCACGCCTCTCCTTCGATCTTGCGCGTGCCAGTGATCTCGAGCCCATAGGCATCGAGCGCAACGACTTTGGGACGCGGCGAATTGGTAAGCAGGGTGATTTTGGACAGCCCAAGGCTCGAGAGGATCTGTGCCCCTACCCCGTATTGGCGAAGCGTTTTGGGACCGCGATCCTCGTCCGAAACCATCTGCATGTGGATATCGCGCAAGAGGACAACGGCGCCGCGTCCTTCTTTGGCGACTTCTTCCATGGCAAAGGAAAACTCGCGCGCACGGGTCGCCCCTGCAAGGCCGACCATATCGAGAAGCGGGTCGAGCGTGTGCATACGCACCAAGACGGGATCATCGCCCGACAAGTCACCTTTGACCAAGGCAATATGCTCGGCGCCGTTGGTCACATCGCGATAGATCCGCATGTTCCAATCGCCGCCGAACTCGGAATTGACAGTGGTTTCGCTCACCAACCGCACGAGGTTGTCGTGGCGACGGCGATAGGCGATGAGATCGGAAATCGTGCCGATCTTGATGTTGTGACGCTGACCAAAGGCCACAAGATCGGGCAGACGGGCCATCGAGCCGTCCTCGTTCATGATCTCGCAGATCACGCCCGACGGGTTGAGCCCGGCGAGGCGCGACACGTCGACGGCCGCTTCGGTATGACCCGCACGCACCAGCACGCCGCCATCGCGCGCTACCAGCGGGAAGACGTGGCCCGGCGTCGCAATGTCCGCATGGGTCTTCGAGGCGTCGATCGCAACGGCAATCGTATGGGCACGGTCATGCGCCGAGATACCTGTCGAAACCCCTTCGCGGGCCTCGATCGAGACGGTAAAGGCGGTCTCGTGACGCGAGGAATTGCTCGATGCCATCAAGGGCAGGCCCAAGGCGTCGATCCGCTCGCCCGTCAGCGTCAGACAGATCAAGCCGCGCCCATGGGTGGCCATAAAGTTGATCGCATCGGGTGTCGCCATCTGCGCAGGGATCACAAGATCGCCTTCGTTCTCGCGGTCCTCGTGATCGACAAGAATGAACATTCGGCCGTTGCGGGCCTCGTTGATGATATCCTCGATCGGCGAAATGGCATCGGACCAGCTTTGCTCGACTGGACCGGATTCCTCAAAAGACTGTGTCATGGCGACCCCGCTGTTATTCAACAATGGAGATAAAGCACCTGTGGGCGCATGGAAAGTGCACAGTCGTCGCGCATTTGCGCACAAACGACATCGGGTCGATTATTCCCACTCGCGCAGACGCGCCACATAGCGTGCCATCGTGTCGATCTCGAGATTGATCGGATCGCCCACCTTGGCCGCGCCCCAAGTCGTGACCTCTTTGGTGTGCGAGATGACATTGATGCCGAATGTCGCGCCCTCTACTTCGTTCACGGTCAGCGAAGTGCCGTTCAACGCAACCGATCCCTTGGGCGCGATGAATTTGGCAAGTGCATCGGGTGCCCGGAAGGTCATGCGGGTGCTGTCGCCTTCGGTGTGCATCTCGATCAACTCCGCCACGCCATCGACGTGGCCGCTCACGATGTGACCACCGAGTTCATCCCCGACCTTGAGTGCACGCTCGAGGTTGAGACGCTTGCCGACATGCCACATGTTACGGCCGATGTTGGTCTTGGAGACGCTCTCGGCGCTGATCCATACATCGAACCAGTTTTGCGGCTCTGTGCCCAGCGCGACAACGGTCAAGCAACATCCGTCACAAGCGATCGAAGCGCCGATGTCGATCCCGTCGACGTCATAACGCGTGCCGATACGGGCGCGCAAATCGCCCTTTTGCTCAACTTCGAGAACTGTGCCGATATCGGTGATGATGCCCGTGAACATGCCGTTGATCCTTTTCCTTTGCGCCAAAGAAGTAGTCTCTCCTGATCGCCAGAGCAAGGCGCCCTATTCTTGCCCAAAAGACTGGATAGAATAAGGCGTTCGTTATAGTGCAGTGCATAATGCCGATTAAGAATGCAAATCAGAGACGGTTTCTGTTTCTCCAAGGGCCGCATGGACCTTTTTTCGTCCGCCTTGCCGAGATGCTCCGCAAGGCAGGGGCAGAGGTTTGGCGTGTCGGCTTCAATGCGGGCGACCAAGCGTTCTGGTTCGGGTCTAAGAATTATATTCCCTACCAAGGCAACATCGATGACTGGGCCGATACGTTTCGCGCGATTGTTGCAGAGCACCGCATCACCGACATCACGCTTTATGGCGACACAAGGCCGATCCACGCCCAAGCGGTCGCGATCGCGCGCAAGCTCGGGCTTTATATCCATGTCTTCGAAGAAGGCTACATGCGGCCATTCTGGGTGACCTACGAGCGCGGGGGCTCGAACGGGAATTCCAAGCTCATGGACCTCAGCATTGCCGAGATGTCTCGCATGCTCGAAACCTCTGAACTCGATGTCCCCGAACCCCCAGCCCATTGGGGCGATATGCGCCATCATGTCTTTTACGGCGCACTCTATCACTGGTTCGTCATGTTCAGAAACGGCGCCTATCGCAACTTCAGGCCCCACCGCGACCTTCCTGTCCGAACAGAGGCCGCACTCTATACAAAGCGCCTTTTGCTGATGCCCCTGATCGCATTGGAGCGGCGGATCGCGCAGGCGCGGATCAAATACGGCGGGTTCCCCTATCATCTGGTCCTGCTCCAACTCGAACACGACTCGAGCTTCCAGATGCATTCGCCGTTTACGCGGATGGAAGAGTTCCTGACCCTCGTCGTCGAAGGGTTTGCCAAAGGCGCGCCGCAGCACCACCATCTGGTGTTCAAAGCGCATCCTCTCGAAAACGACCGAAGCCCCGTGCGGCGTATCCTTCGCGATCTTGCTGCCAAACACGGGCTTGGGGATCGCGTCCACTATGTGCGGGGCGGCAAACTCGCCACGCTCCTTGATCATGCACGCACCGCCGTGACCGTGAACTCGACCGCCGCCCAACAGGTGCTTTGGCGTTCAATCCCGCTCAAGGTGTTCGGACGCGCGGTCTATGACAAACCCGAGTTTGTCTCGACCCTCCCTCTGGAGCAATTTTTCGCGCAACCGGGGCGGCCCGACAACAGAGCCTATCGCGACTATCGCCGCTTCCTGCTTGAAACCAGTCAGGTTCCGGGCGGGTTTTATTCCGCGCGCGGTCGTCGGCAACTCTTGCGCCAAGTCGTCGATATGATGCTCGACAGCGACGATCCTTACGATGCGCTCAAGGCGGGCAAGGCTCCTCCACGGCAGGCGTTGCGTCTCATTCCCTAGGCACCACAACTTTTAGTGGCTGCCCCTGATCTCGCGGCACAATCG
>JALRIK010000035.1 GCA_023255435.1 Marivivens sp. | reverse complement strand
AATTCCATCGTGGCTTTGTCGGTTTCGATCTCGGCGATGATGTCGCCCGATTTGACGGCGTCACCCTCTTTGACCAGCCATTTGGCCAGAGTGCCTTCTTCCATGGTGGGAGAGAGAGCGGGCATGAGAATTTCGGTTGCCATTGTATGTCCTCCCTTGACCTTAGGCGTAAATATCGGTCCAGAGCTCGTCGAGCGCTGGTTCGGGGCTGTTTTTCGCGAATTCTGCGGATTCGTTCACGATGTCTTTGATATCCTTGTCGATCTTTTTCAGATCGTCCTCGGAGGCGTGGCCGCCCGTGAGAAGGATCGAACGGACCTGTTCAATCGGGTCACGCTCTTCGCGCATCTTTTGCACTTCTTCGCGGGTCCGGTATTTTGCGGGGTCCGACATAGAGTGGCCGCGGTAGCGGTAGGTTTTTACTTCGAGAATGTAGGGGCCTTTGCCTGCGCGGCAGTGGGCGACGGCGCGCTCGCCTGCCTCTTTCACAGCGAGGACCGACATGCCGTCCACTTCTTCGCCCGCGATGCCGTAGGCTTCGCCGCGCTTCCACAGGGCAGGGGATTTGGTCGAGCGGGCGACTGAGGTGCCCATCGCGTATTGGTTGTTCTCGATCACGAAGATCACGGGAAGATCCCAGAGCTGCGCCATGTTGTAGGTCTCGTAGACCTGACCCTGGTTGGCCGCGCCGTCACCGAAATAGGCGAAGGTGACGTTGTCATTGCCTTTGTATTTGTCCGAGAAGGCAAGACCTGCGCCGAGCGGCACCTGAGCGCCGACGATGCCGTGGCCGCCGTAGAAGTGTTTTTCCTTGGAGAACATGTGCATCGAGCCACCTTTCCCCTTGGAGTAGCCGCCGATCCGGCCGGTGAGCTCTGCCATCACGCCGTTCGCTTCCATGCCGCAAGCGAGCATGTGCCCGTGGTCGCGATATGAGGTGACGCGCTTGTCACCTTCTTTGGTGCAGGCTTCGAGGCCGACAACGACCGCTTCTTGACCAATGTAAAGGTGACAGAAGCCGCCGATCAGACCCATGCCGTAAAGCTGGCCTGCCTTTTCTTCGAAGCGGCGGATGAGAAGCATTTCACGGTAATATCCAAGAAGTTCTTCTGCGGATACGTTTGCCTGTGCGGCTGGCTTTTTCGCGGCCATAGGTCCTCCGTCCTGAGATGGCGAAATAGTTTAGCGTTAAACTATCTCTTAAACCATTCGGCGCCAGAAAGCGAGTATCAATATCGGGTGAGCGCACATAGGAGGTTTGCGTCAGGCGCAAACCAGACCAAAAGGCTTGTTTTATGAGGTGATGGAGAGAGGGGCGCTGCCCCTCTGCGCCTTTGGCGCATTCACCCCGGGATATTTGGGGCACAAAGGCAAGGCTTAGCGGATGACGATTTCGTCTGCGCGGATCATGCCGAGAACGTCGCGGGCGCGTTCATCGAGAAGGTCGAGGTCGAGATAGGTGTCCGAGAGGCGATGGGTCAGATTTTCCATCCGCGCGACCTGTGCCTTGATGGCGTCGAGATCCTGCTGGAGCTTTTTGCCTTCGGCGGTGACTTCGGCGCGTTTGAACACACCGTAATCCCCTTGCACAGCAGCAAAGGTGAAGTAGAGGCCCAGAAGGATGGCACCTAGGAAATAGATGAGGGACCCGAGAGAAGGTCTGCTGTGACGGTTCATTTTCTGCCTCTTTTTCCGCGTCTTACGCGCGGTAGGGCTAGAATCGCATATCTGATTCGTTTTGTGAATCCCCTAATTCGTATATTTTCAAGAAAAGATGGCCTCCGCAGCAGGAGGCCATTCGAGCGGGGATTTATGCGCGGATCAGGCTTTGCCGCGGTAGATGTCGACGAGGTTCTGGAGCATTTGCAGGGCTTCACCGCGCTCGCGCTGGAAAGAGTTGCGCCCGATGATCGAACCGTTGCCGCCGCCGTCGCGGATGGCGCGGGCATCGTCATAGACGCTGTCGGCGCCCTTTTTCGCGCCGCCCGAGAAGACGACGATACGGCGGCCACCGAAGGAGGCGTCCATGCAATGACGCACGCGCGCGGCCTGGGTTGCGATGTCGATCTTCTGGTCTTCGTAGACTTTTTTCGCTTCGGGGAGCATCAGGTGATCGGTCGAGAGCTTGATCTTGATGATATGGGCGCCGATGAGGGCGGCGATCTGGGCGGCATAGGCAGCGACATCGATCGCGGTTTCGCCGTCTTTGGTGATGGCTTCGCCGCGCGGATAGGACCAGATCACCGTGGCGACGCCTTTGGCGGCGGCTTCTTTGCGCATCTCGACGATTTCTTCATACATGTCGAGCTGGGCGTCCGAGCCGGGATAGATGGTGAAACCGATGGCAGAACAGCCCAGACGCAGCGCGTCATCGACCGAGGCGGTTACGGCCTGATTCTTGCCGCAGGTGTCGGACATGAGCGAGTTGGCGGAGTTGACCTTTAGGATCGTCGGGATTTGGCCTGCGAAAGTATCGGCGCCAGCTTCGATCATCCCGAGGGGCGCGGCATAGGCATTAAGACCTGCGTCGATTGCAAGCTGGTGGTGGTAATGGGGGTCATATCCGCTGGGGTTGGGGGCAAAGCTGCGCGCAGGGCCGTGCTCGAACCCTTGATCCACGGGAAGAATGATCATTTTGCCGGTGCCGCCCAGTTTGCCGGTCATCAGCATGCGGGCGAGGTTGGCTTTGACGCCCGGCGTCTCGCCTTCGTAGTTTGCGAGGATTTTTTGGACGATCTTGGTGGTCTTCATGGTCAGAGCCCTTTGGGTTGCGTTGGCCGTTCTAGGGCTGGCGTAGGGGGCACTTTTCGGTTGTGCAAGATTGTTAGCGCAACCGTCCAAATTGTTAGCGCAACCAAGAGACTTGAGCGCTAACATATTGGGAATAATCAGGAAAATTTACAAAAGAATGATGTTTTTTGACACAAAAAAGCCCGCGCGAAGGCGGGCTTTGATGGGTTTACGTCAAAGGGTGGAATCAGGCTTCGAGAGCGGCCACACCGGGGAGCGTTTTGCCCTCCATCCATTCGAGGAAGGCGCCGCCCGCCGTCGAGATATAGGTGAAATCCTCTGCTGCGCCCGCTTGGTTGAGGGCGGCGACCGTGTCACCGCCGCCTGCGACAGAAATCAGCTTGCCTGCTTTAGAGAGCATCGCGGCCTTGGCCGCGGCGGCGTTGGTGGCAGTATCGAAGGGCGGGATTTCGAACGCGCCGAGCGGGCCGTTCCAGACCAGCGTTTTGGCCTTGTCCAGAACCTCCGAGATATAGGTGACGGTTGCGGGGCCTGCATCGAGGATCATGGCATCGGCAGGGCAGGCATCGGGGGCGACGGTTTCATTGGCCGCACCTGCTTTGAATTCGCGGGCGACGACGACATCGCGGGGCAGGATGATTTCGCAGCCTGCGGCCTTGGCCTTGTCGAGGATATCGAGCGCGGTCTGGGCAAGGTCGTGCTCGCAGAGCGATTTGCCGACATTCACGCCTTGGGCCGCGAGGAAGGTGTTGGCCATGCCACCGCCGATCACAAGATGGTCTACCTTGCCGACGAGGTTGCCAAGGAGATCGAGCTTGGTCGATACCTTGGCGCCGCCGACTACGGCGACCACGGGACGCGCGGGGGTGCCGAGCGCCTTGTCCAGAGCGCCGAGCTCTTCAGCCATCAGGCGGCCAGCGCAGGAGGGAAGGAGGTGGGCCACGCCTTCGGTCGAGGCATGAGCGCGGTGCGCGGCGGAAAAGGCGTCGTTGACGTAGACATCACCCAGCGAAGCAAGGAATTTTGCCATCATCGGGTCGTTCTTTTCCTCCATATGTGTGAAGCGGGTGTTCTCCACCAGAACCACAGTGCCTTTGGGAAGCGCGGCAAGTTCCTCGCCCGAGGGCTTTTCGATGAAGGTGACAGAGGTGCCGAGCGCCGCCTCGAGCGCGGGCAGGGTGACGCGCAGGCTCATTTCGGGGACGGGCTGACCCTTGGGGCGGCCGAAATGCGCGAGCATGATCGGCGTGCCGCCCATCGCGACGATATCCTTGATGGTGGGCACGATACGGTCGATGCGGCTGGTGTCGGTGACGCGGCCATCTTCGACGGGCACGTTGATATCTACGCGAACCAGCACGCGTTTGCCGTCAAGATCCATGTCGTCAAGAGTTTTCCAAGCCATCCGAACCTCCGTAGTTTAGCGATAGCGCCTTGTTCGTAACTGTCCACACGCCAAGGTCAAGCGCCATCCCTTGGCAAGGACGCGAAATGGCCTTATGTCACTGGCGAATGTTTTCCAAAGGAGTGCCCCGTGGCCGAGATCAAAGACCCTGAAAACACCGTCATCATCGAATTGAAAGACGGTAAAGTCGTTATCGAGCTTCTTGCTGACGTTGCGCCGCTGCACACAGCCCGTATGAAAGAGCTCGCTCGCGCGGGCGAATACGACAACGTTTGCTTTCACCGCGTGATCGACGGCTTTATGGCCCAGACGGGCGACGTGGCCAACGGCGACATGGAAGACAACTTTAACCTTCGTGCGGCTGGCACGGGCGGCTCGGATCTTCCTGATCTTCCTGCCGAATTCTCGCGTCTTCCGCATGATCGCGGCACCCTTGGTGCGGCACGTTCGATGAACCCGAATTCCGCCAACTCGCAGTTCTTCATCAACTTCAAGGACAACCATTTCCTCAACGGTCAATACACGGTCTATGGCCGCGTGATCGAAGGGATGGAATTCGTCGACAACATCACCCGTGGCGAGCCGCCTGCGAACCCCGACCGTATGATCTCGGTCAAGGTTGCGGCAGATGTTTAAGCTCGCAGCGGCCTTTACTCTGGTTGCCTCTTCTGCCTTTGCCAGTGGTCTCGAGATCATGGTCGACGGCGAGGCACAGGGCACGATCAAGATCGACCTTCTTGAAGAGCTTGCGCCCAAGCACGTCGAGCAGATCAAGGCGATTGCTGCCGAGGGTCTTTATGACGGTGTGGTCTTCCACCGTGTGATCGACGGCTTTATGGCCCAGACCGGTGACGTTCAGTTCGGACGTATTGGCATGGACATGCGCATGGCCGGCATGGGTGGGTCCGAGTTCGGCGATATCGAAGCCGAATTCAGCGAAGAACCCTTTGCCCGCGGTATCGTCGGCATGGCGCGGTCCTCCGATCCGAACTCGGCCAATTCGCAGTTCTTTATCATGTTCGAGCAGGGTGACTTCCTCAACGGCCAGTACACCGTTGTGGGCCGCGTGACCGAAGGTATGGATGTCGTTGACGCGATCAAGCGCGGCGAAGGTCCGAACGGCGCGATTATCGGCCGTCCCGATGTGATGATCAAAGTGACCGTCACCGAGTAATCGAACGGACATTTCGTAATTGAGAAGGGCGGGATCATCTCCCGCCCTTTTTCATGTGCCGCAAAAGGTGCGCGTCACCCGTTCGGACGGGGCAGGCGGTTTGGCATAGGTAGAACGCAGCAAATCAAGTGCCGCAAAGGGCGCTGTTACGACGCCGAGCATTTCGTGGAACGGCGCAAAGTCCCCCTGAACCCCCGATTGGATGACCGCTTCGATTTTGTGCAGCCGCGGGATGATCTTCGGGTTCACACTCTTGATGAGCGCGGTGTCGGGGGCAAAAGACTGCCAATCCTCTTGCCAGAGATCGAACGCCGCGCGGTCTGTGAATTGGTCGCGCGCTTGGCCGTTCAGGAGACCCGCAAAGGTGTTGGTGAAATCCGAGCCGCTGTCCATCATCTGCTTGAGCAGGCGATTGACGAGAGAAAAGCTCTGCTCCGTGTCGGCAAGACCGATTTTCGCAGCCATGAGCCGCCGCCATTCGGCCTGATAGAGATCGGCGAATCCGTTTACGATCTCGGTGAATTCTTCGATTGCGGCGTCCTGATCGGGCATCAAGGGAACAAGAGCGGTGGCAAGCTGGGCAATGTTCCAGACCGCGATTTGCGGTTGGTTGCCATAGGCATAGCGTCCTTGGGTGTCGATCGAACTGAACACCGTCGACGGGTGGTATTCGTCCATAAATGCACAGGGGCCATAGTCGATGGTCTCGCCCGAGACAGTCATGTTGTCGGTGTTCATGACGCCGTGAATGAAACCTATGGATATCCATTTCGCGATAAGATCCGCTTGGGCCTTGGTGACGGCGCGCAAGAGATCGCTTGGACCTTTTGCATCGGGGTAATGCCGTTGGATCACATGGGACACGAGCGCCTCGAGCGCGGGCAGATCGCGCCGCGCCGCAAAGAGCTGGAAGGTGCCGACACGGATATGGCTTGCCGCCACGCGGGTGAGGATCGCGCCAGGGAAATAGCCTTCGCGGATGACGGTTTCGCCTGTGGCGACCGCAGCAAGGGCACGGGTAGTCGGAACGCCGAGGGCATGCATCGCCTCGCTCATGATGTATTCGCGCAAAACGGGCCCGAGCCATGCGCGCCCGTCACCGCGCCGCGAATAGGGCGTCGGGCCCGAACCTTTGAGCTGGATGTCTCGCCGCTGCCCGTTCTGGTCCACCACCTCGCCCAGAAGGATCGCGCGGCCATCGCCGAGACCGGGGTTCCAATTGCCGAACTGATGGCCCGCATAGGCTTGGGCGATGGGCTCTGACCCTGCCGCGATGGCATTGCCGGCAAGCACCTCGACCCCGATAGGGCCGCGCAGAGCCTCGGGGTCTATGCCGAGCTCGCGCGCCAATGGCGCGTTCACCGCGATGAGAGAGGGTGCTCCGACAGGCGTCGGGTCTACGCGCGAAAACATCCGGTCGGGAAGCCGCGCATAAGAATTGTCAAAGGGGATCACGAGGGTCATGGGCAATACATGGGGTTCGGGGGCGAAACGCCAAGGGCTAGAGCCGATCCGTCATCACAAGAATGCCATCGCGCGGTTCGAAGCCGACGCGCTTGCAAAAACGCTGTGCGTCAAGATCATCATGGGCTAGCCGCGCATGGAGCGCACGCACGCCGCCCGCCGTCAAGGACACGGCAATGGCATGGAGAACTTCGGTTCCGATCCCTCGATTGCGGACAGAGGGGCGGATATAGGCTTCGTCCACCCAGCCTTCGGTGCCGCCAAAAGCAACCGACCAGCCGAAGGTCACAAGCACATAGCCGAGCGGCGCCCGCGTCGGGCCGATCAGCCAGACCGCTCCGTGGGGGCTTCCGTCCAGAAGCGGCATCACCGCGCGACGGCGAAGCCCGTCGTCCGAGACGATCCCGCGCTCTTCGTGGAACCGCTCCATAAGCGACAGAACGCGGTCAATATCCTCGGTCTTGCCGAGGGTGATGTTGGTGGTCATAGGCGCGCGATCCTCTCGCTCAAAAGATCGAAGAGCCCATCGCGGTGCACGGAATTGAGAAAGAGCGCATTCGGTTTGCGGTCTGTCACGCGCCACCAGTCCGCAACGGTCATCCCGAGCGTCAGATCGGATTTTGTCTCGATCTCGACGTTGATGAAGCGTCCATCAAAAAGCTTGGGGTCGATGAGGTAGGCAATCACGCAAGGATCATGCAGCGGTGCGCCCGTCGAGCCGTATTTTGCCACGTCGAACCGTTCGAAAAAATCGGTCCAGCCTGCAACCATATGTCCCGCAAGCGTGCCGAGGCTCTCCATTTTCTCGATCCATGTGCGATCGGTGAGCGCCTTGTGGGTCACGTCGAGCGGGCACATGACGATGCTGACACCCGAGCGGAAAACCACTTCGGCGGCTTCGGGATCGACATAGATGTTGAATTCGGCCGAAGGGGTGATGTTCCCGCCCTCGAAAAACCCGCCTCCCATTAGGACGATCTGGTGCACGCGCTCGACAATGTCGGGGGCTTTCTGGAAGGCCGTTGCGATATTGGTCAGCGGCCCGAGCGGGCAGAGCGTGATCGTATCGCTCGGCTGCGTGCGGAGCGTTTCGATGATGAAGTCGACGGCATGCTGGTCTTGAAGCGGCATGGTCGGATCGGGGCGGGCGGGGCCATCAAGACCCGTCTTGCCGTGCACATGCTCTGCTGTGACCAAGGGGCGGATGAGCGGCGCGTCGCAGCCTGCAAACACCTTAACATCGGGACGTCCCGCAACCTCGCACACGATTCGGGCGTTCTTTTCGGTCAACGGCAAAGGCACGTTGCCCGCAACCGCCGTGATCCCGAGGACTTCGACATCTTCGGGGCTCGCGAGGGCGAGAAGAATGGCAACAGCGTCGTCCTGACCAGGGTCAGTGTCGATGATGATCTTGCGGGGGGACATGGGCGCTCCTCTTCACTTGGGCATACAGTGGAGCCTTGTGCAGCAAGGTGCAAGGTGAAAGCGGTCCGCGCGCGATGTCCTGCTGATCAATTCCCGATGTTCAGAAGATCCTTTCGCCTTTCATGTCGAAGAGGAACATCTTTTGTGGATCGAAACGGGCCGAAACCGCTGATCCGGGACGTGTCGAGCGGTCCCCTTGCATAGCGATGGTCAGCATTTCGGCGTGACCCTGACGCGCATAGGCATAGGTTTCATTCCCGAGGTTCTCGACGATTTCGACGGTGAGTTCGAGAGCGGCCTGACCGTCTTTGGTAAAATGCTCGGGGCGAATGCCGATCATGACCTCTGTTCCGTCGAGCGGTGCGGTTTCGAGCGGGGGAAGCGGGAGGGATTGCCCCGCATATCCCACAAGCGAGAGCCGCCCGCCTTGGATCTTGGCAGGGAGGAAGTTCATCTTTGGAGAGCCGATGAAACCGGCAACAAATTGGTTCTTGGGATTGTCGTAGAGATCGAGCGGGCTTCCCACCTGTTCGATGCGGCCATCGCGCAGGACGACGATCTTGTCCGCCAGTGTCATCGCTTCGACCTGATCGTGGGTCACATAGATGATGGTGGTGCCAAGCTCTTTGTGGAGCCGTGCGATTTCGATCCGCATCTGCAAGCGCAATTCGGCATCAAGGTTTGAGAGCGGCTCGTCAAAAAGGAAAACCTCGGGGTGGCGCACGATGGCGCGGCCGATGGCGACGCGCTGGCGCTGACCACCTGAAAGATCCTTGGGACGACGGGACAAGAGCGCTTCAAGCCCCAATATCCGCGCAGCTTCTGCCACTTGGCGTTTGATCGTCTCTTTGCTTTCGCCAGCATATTTGAGCGCAAAGCCCATGTTCTCTTCAACGGTCATGTGCGGGTAGAGCGCATAGGATTGAAACACCATCGCGATGCCGCGCTTTGACGCGTCGACATCGTTGACCATGCGATCACCGATGAAAAGCTCGCCCCCCGAGATGTCCTCGAGACCTGCAATCATCCGCAGGATCGTCGATTTGCCGCAGCCCGAAGGCCCAACAAACACTACGAATTCCTTGGGTTCGATCTCGAGATCGACGCCGCGAATGA
Source organism: Marivivens sp. (assembly GCA_023255435.1). GTDB lineage: Bacteria > Pseudomonadota > Alphaproteobacteria > Rhodobacterales > Rhodobacteraceae > Marivivens. The sequence goes on along the minus strand of JALRIK010000035.1, from coordinate 14,217 downwards.
CTTCAAAGCCACCATAGGCTTTGCGCAGTCCTTTGAGTTTCAATCCGCTCATGTGATCGCGCTCCTTAGATTGCCTGAAGGGTGACGGTGGTCTGCCCGAGGATCGGGTGGGTCACCGTAAGGTCGACTTTGCCCTTGCCCGCCATGCGAAGCCAAAGTCCCGTAGAGCCTGCGCGCAGCGGCACCAGATCGGGACCGAAGAGATGGGCAGGCCCACTGACCTCGAAACTGACGGGGTCTGTCGCGTGGCGGAGTTTGTTGCCCGCTTGATCCAAGAGACGCACCATAACGCGGACCGCTTCGCCCGTTTCGACTTCGGTTGCATCGGGAACGACGACAAGTTTCGTCGGAAGCGGGTCCGAGACGAACGTGCGCCGCGCAACCTCTTTGCCGTCCTTGAACCCGACAATTTCACCATGCTCCCACGTCATGCCCCAAACGCCCAACCCGCCGTCACCGAAATGCTCTGGACGAACGATCACAGGCGCATGGGGAAGGTGGGGGTAAGCGTCGCGGTCGGGCTGAACGCGCACGGGCGGGAAGTCGCCGTAACGGACTTCGATTTCATCGACGTTGGTCAGAACGATCAGCGGAAGGATGCCATGGATGTTACGCTCGCCGCGGGCGTAAAAGGTCACGGGCTCCATCACCACACCTTCGCTTGCATCCCGCTGGGATTGATAGGCAAAGGCCGCGAATTTAGGTTCGCGAAACATGTCCATCACCCCGTGATAACAGATGCGGTCGCCCGATCCGAAATCCTTGTGGGTGTTGTAATCGAAGGCACACCAGCCGATGGCGCCAGCGGTTCCATTCGCGCCGTATGCGGCGTTGAGCACATCCAGATGGCGGGTGACATGTTCGGCCTGACGCTGTTCCTGATCGTGGGATTTGGTTGGGAACATATGGCCGTTATATTCGGTGATCAGATAGGGCACGTCATGGTCGAGGCCCGTAACTTCGCGCTGGGGGCGCAGCGCGGTGCGGGGACGATTGCCGCCCATCTCGAACTCCCCCATGATGAAGTCGTTCATCGTATAGACGTCTTCGAGAAGCTCGCTGTCGGTGATATAGCGAACACCACCCGTTTGCCGCGTTGCGTCAAGTTCATGCGCTACGCGATTGGTTTCCAAGTAGAAATCGTGGTTGTCCTGACTTTCGTTGATCCGCACCCCCCAAAGGATGATTGATGGATGGTTCCAATCGCGGCGGATCATGCGGCGCACGTTCTCGATGCTTTCGGCCTGCCATGCCTTGTCGCCGATATGCTGCCATCCAGGGATTTCTTCGAAGACGAGAAGACCGATTTCATCGCAGCGATCAAGGAAGTGACGCGACTGCGGATAATGCGAGGTGCGCCCGAGGTTGAGACCCAGATCGTATTTGAGGATTTCGGCGTCCTTGCGCTGTGCCGCTTTGCCCAGAGCATAGCCGACATAGGGGAAAGATTGGTGACGGTTGAGCCCGCGGATTTTGACGAGCCGTCCGTTGAGATGGAAGCCTTCGGTTGTGAACTCGGCATGACGGAACCCGAAACGGGTATCGAGCGTGTCGCTGCCGTGTGCGGTTTCGAGGGTAAGGCGCAGCGTGTAGAGCTGCGGGTCCTCGATGTCCCAAAGCGCAATGTCCCTGAGGTCTGAGAGGCGCACTTCGGCGCATTCACCTTGGACTTCGATCGTGGTTTCGGCAATGCTCTTGCCGTCCTTGACAAGCGCGGCGATCAAGGACCCGCTGACGCCGAGCCCCTGCGGGTCGGCCAAGACCACTTTGGCCAAAACAGATTTCACATCGGCGAGCACATCGGGCGTTTCGATCTTGACCGAGGCAATGGAGACGGGCGCGGTAAGTTTGATCCACACATCGCGGTAGATCCCTGCGTAGGTCAGGTAATCGATCTGGCCGCCGAAAGGTGGGATGGCGGGGTTCTCGCTGCCGTCTATTTCCACGGTGAGGACGTTCTCTCCGTCCTTCATTCGGCCCGTCAGGCGCGCCTCAAAAGGCGTATACCCGTCCTTGTGCGCAGTGATTTCTTCGCCGTTGAGGCGCACGCGCGCATCGGCCATCGCGCCTTCGAAGTGGACGGTTACCTCTCGGCCGTTCCACTCTGGCTCGGGGGTAAAGCGCTTTTCATAGGTAAAACCGCGCTGATAGGACCGTTCGTCGAAATAGTGGAACGGAAGCTCCACAGCCGTATGGGGCAGGGTCACCGTCTCGGTGCCCTCAAAAAGCCAGTCGGAATTGAAAGAGATCAGGTCGCGCATTCTTGGTCCTTATTTCACCGAGCCCAGCATTCCTTGGACAAAGAGACGCTGGAGTAGGAAGAAGATGATGAGGGTGGGAAGAGTTGTGAGAATGGTGGCGACCATCACAACTCCGAAATCGGGGGTATAGGCGGAGGCGAGTGAAGAAATGGTGAGCACCATGGTCTTCATCTCGTTGGTCTGGAGCACGATGAGCGGCCAGAGATAGTTGTTCCAGTTGAGCATAAAGACGATGATCGTCGCCGCCGCATAGGTCGAGCGCATCACGGGGAAATAGACGCGGGCAAAGATCTGATATTCCTTGAGACCGTCGATCTTGGCCGCATCCCGAAGCTCGTGCGGGAAGGCCTTGGTCGCCTGACGGAAGTAGAAGATCACAAAGATGTTCGCCACGGACGGCGCGATGATTGCGGAATAGGTGTTAATCAGACCCGCATTGGCGAACATGATGAACAGCGGCACCATGAGCGCGGCAAAGGGGATCGAAAGCATCAAGAGAAGCCCGCCAAAGAGCCTCTCGCGCGCTTTGGAGCGGAAAATCTCGAACCCGTAGCCCGCCGCCGAAGCGACCACGAGCGTCAGGATCGTGCTGATGATCGCGATGTAGAACGAATTAAACAGAACGCGGGGCAAGTCCACTTGGGCATTGAGATTGACGATATTCGTCCAAAGGTTAGAACCAAAGGTCGCCTTGCCTTTGATGATGTCGGCGCTGGTGTTTGTGGCACCGACCACCATCCAAAAGAAGGGAAATACCGATAGGAACGCCGCGACCGATAGGACGCCGTATTGGACAAACGACAGGAGCGAGCGGTTGGTCATTTGCGGTCCCTCGCGACATAGAATTGGACAAAGGACAGGATCGCAACAAGGACCACAATCACATATGAGACCGTGGCCGCATAGCCAAAGGACGGCATGAAGCGGAAGGTCAGGTTGTAGATATACTGCGAAAGCGTGAGCGTCGCATTTGCAGGCCCGCCGAGCGTGATGTTCTGCACCTCGTCAAAGAGCTGAAGCGTGCCGATGGTCGACATGATCGTGGTAAAGAGGATCACGGGCTTGAGCATCGGAACAGTGATCTTGAAGAACTGTGCATGGGCAGGGATGCCGTCGATGCGGGCCGCTTCATAGATGGATTTGTCGATGTTCTGGAGAGCGGCGAGATAGAAGATCATATTATAGCCGGTCCAGCGCCATGTGATCGCTGTGATGATCACGATCTTGGCGTAAAAGGGATCACCCATCCAATTCACCCCTCGTTCCGAAAGGCCCAAGGCGATGAGTGACGCGTTTACGAATCCGTCGGTTGAAAAGAGTGATTTGAACAGGATCGAATAGGCAACGAGTGAGGTGACTGCCGGCAAAAAGATCGCCGTGCGGAAAAGCCCGCGAAAACGCAGGCGCGGCGAGTTCAACATCACCGCAAAGATAAGCGCCATCATGATCATGATCGGCACCTGGATCGCAAGGAAGGTGAGCGTGTTGCCCAAGGCTTTGACAAAGATCGGGTCTTCGGTCAGGCGGATGATGTTGCTCAGGCCGCCAAAGGACATGTTCATCCCGCGGCCCGTTTGGAACGACATCCAGAGCGACCACAAGATCGGCCAGATCATGAAAATACCGAGCAATACCATGGCAGGCGCGATAAAGGCCCAACCGCTGATATTCTCGTTCCGCCCCAAGCGAGTTTGCGCCACGAGCTTTCCTCCCCCCTTATGAGAACGGCCCCCGGGTTCCCCCAAAGGGCCGCACTTGTCTTATTGCGTCAGAACGCGGGCTTCGGCTTCGATCTTTTCGATGGCTTCATCGAGATCGGCGCCATCTGCAAGAGCGGGAAGCTGGGTCGCGATCGCCGAGCGGACTTCATAGGTGAAGATGCCGTAATCGACGCCCGGGATCTGGCCGAGCCAGTTCGAGAAGTCCTGCCAGACGGCCTGACCGCCGAAATAATCGTCGTTCGACTGATAGGCGGCACCTTCGCGCGAGGCGAGGAGCGAGCCAACGGCGCCTTGGCCGACGAGGATGTCCTGATAGAAGTCGATGTTCGACGCCCATACATCATTGAAGAAGGCCTTGGCTTCGTCTTTGTTCTGCGAGGACGTAAGCAGATACCAGCTCGACCCCCCAAGGTTCGATGCGTTGGTTGCGCCCTCGACGCCGTCCACACGCGGGATCGGCGCAACGGCCCATTGACCCGGCATATCGGCGGCTTTGATGGTGCCTGTGATCCAGACGCCCGTCAGCGCAGCGGCCACATCACCGCCTGTAAACGCACCGGTGTATTCGGCCCAACCCGAAACGGGCTTGTAGATTTCCTTGGCCTGAAGGATTTCGGTATAGTCGGCCAGCGCCGCTTTGAAGGCTTCGTTGCCGACGATGTCCAGCTCGCCGTTTTCGTCAAAGAACCAATGACCCGTCGACTGGAGCAGGATCACGAACATGCCCGGATCGTTGATGTCGAGCGACAGCATCGGCTTGCCGGTTTTGGCGGCGACGTCTTTGGCGATTTCGATAAAGCGATCCCAGGTGATGTTTTCAAGGTCAGCCGCGCTGTAGCCAGCTTCGCCAAGGATGTCCGAACGATAGAACCAGCCCGTCACGCCCGAGTCGAAGGGCACCGAGTAGGTTTCCGATCCGACGGTGGCGAGGGCGACCTTGTAGTCGGCGAACTGCGTATAATCGAAAGCATTCGTCAGCGGCTCGAAAGCACCGGGGAATGACAGAAGGAATTTCTGAGCAGAGTAGTCTTCGATCAGGACGATGTCGGGAAGCCCGTCGATCGTGCCCGAGGCGAGCTGTGTCTGAAGCTTTTGCTCCACTTCTTCACGCGAGAAGGCGTTGAATGTGAGATTGAATTCGGGGTGGTCGGCTTTGTAGATTTCGGCGGCCTTGTTCATCGCAGCGCCGTTGAAATTCGGGTCCCATGCCCAAACGTTCAAATCGCCAGCGAAAGCCGAAGTCATAGCGAGCAAACTTGCGCCGAGGCCAAGCGTGGTCGCCCGCTTCAAAAGAGCGGTGTTCGTCATTGAATTTCCTCCCATAGATGTGTCGGCCCAGTCTCCGACATGCGTACATCTAGACAAAGATTTTCATTCTTAGCAAGAAATTTAGTAAAATTTTACCAAATGACGTTGGAGGAGGTTTCGGCAATAATGGGGCGTCAGGGCTGCGCTTGGGTCGGTTTGCGGCAGCTCTCGCGCCAGACAATCTTGCTCTCAAGGTTGATTTGCTTGGCTAATTTGCGTCCCGAGAGCCGCTCGATCAAAAGATCGACGGCGTTTTCGCCAATCCGCTCAGCAGGGAGGCGGACGGTGGTCAGGGGCGGGTTCAAAAAGCGGGCGGCCGAGATGTCGTTGAAGCTCGCGATTGCGATATCCTCGGGAATCTTGAGGCCCGATTCCAGAATCGCACGATAGGCTCCGACCGCCATATTGTCGTTTGCGGTGACGATCACATCTGGACGGCGAGGTGCCCGCAGGAGTTCGAGCGTAAGTTCATGCCCACTCTGTTCGGTGTTAGCGCCAAGTGCAGTAAGCGTCGGGTCAAAGCGATCTCGACTCTCCATCCAGTTGCTGTATGCGATAAAGCGCGCCTCGGGTGACGGGGGTGCATTGCCGCGATTGCGGTCCTGCCAGCCTATGAAGCCGATCCTCTGGTAGCCAAGACCATCTATGGATTTCAATAGCTTATGGGTCGCAGCTTTGAGATTGCAAAGCACCGCGTCGATATCGTCCTCGAGTGGCATATAGTCCGCGATGACGATATGTTTGGACTTTTGGCGAATGTCGTCGATTTCGGCCTCGGTGTGGCGGCCGATGATGATACAGCCCGCGACACGTTCAAGCATATCGGGGTCGGGCATGGGCGCGCCCGAGTAAATCTTGATCTGTTCAAGCCCGAGCGCCACGCAGCGGCTTTCGATCCCGATCCTGAGCGCCACATAATAAGGATCGCTCAATTCCTGTTCGGGGCGGAGGAAATGGATCAGTGCGATCTTGCGTTGGTCCGCCTCGAGCGAGAGTTTCTTGCGGCGGCGCGGCGGTTCGTAGTTCAGCGCCTCGGCTGTTTCGATGATCTTTTGGCGGGTTTCGTCGCCGACAGACAGGCTTCCGTCAAAGTTCAGCACGCGCGAAACAAGCGATACAGACACGCCCGTTCGATTGGCGATCTGTTTAAGCGTCGCGCCTGTTTTCTTTACTCTAGGTCTTTTTGCGTTCTCTGACATTGGGGCATTTTGCATGGTCAAACAATTTGCGCAATGCGTTGGATGGCTCTTCGGGTGCGTTCCCTTTGTGTAATTTAGTAAAAATTTACTAAATCTGTTGACGTCTCTCATCCAAGTTGTAACTGTCGGTCCAAATCGCGACAGGAGGAGCGCAGATGGCGAGCGTCAAATGGGGTATTATCGGTCCGGGACGGATCGCTTGGAATTTCGCCAAGGGGTTGTCGGAAAGCGACCACGGCGAACTCTTTGCCATCGCGAGCCGTTCGCCCGAGCGGGGAGCGGCCTTTGCTGCCGAATTCGGTGTCGCGGCGGACAAGGTCTATTCGGACTATCAAGCGATCTGCGCCGATCCCGAGGTGGATGCGATCCATATCGCAACCCCGCATCCGTTCCATGCCGAACAAGCGCTGTTGGCGATCCGTGCGGGCAAACATGTCTCTGTTGAAAAGCCTGCTGGTTTGAATGCCGCCGAGGTCGCGGCCTTGACCGAAGCTGCGGCGCAGGAGGGGGTCTTTTTTATGGAGGCCTATATGTATCTCCACCATCCGCAAATCGCGCGTGCGGTCGAGATACTCAAGAGCGGCGAGCTTGGCGCAGTGCAGCATGTGCGGGCGCTCTTTGGGTTTGCGGCAGGTTTTGATCACAAAAGCCGACTCTATGATCCCGCTATGGCGGGTGGCGGTATCCTTGATGTCGGCGGCTATGCTGTTTCAGCGGCGCTGCTCTTTGCTGGCATCAATGAGGGGCGCTTGATTGACCCGATCTCGTTCAAGGGAAACGGGATCATCGGTCAGAGCGGTGTCGATGAAGTGGCCTATGGTCTTGTGAAGTTCGGCAATGGGGTGACGGCAGAAGTCGCCTCTGCTGTAGCGAGGAATATGCCGCAAGTCATTGAAGTGACGTGTGAAAAGGGGACGATCAGTCTAACAAACCCTTGGATTCCCGGACGTCAGGAAGGGCCGGCAGACACTCAGATTGTGATCACCGGCGAAGCTGCGCGGACGGAAGATGTCAAAGCGCCCAAAATGCTCTTTGCTTATGAGGCCGAAGCGGCGAGCCTCGCCATTCTGAACGGTCAAAAGGGCTGTTCCTATCCTGCCATGACGCCCGAAGCCTCGCTCGGCAATGCGCATGCGCTTGATATCTGGCGGCGCGAACTTGGCTATAAGGTGGTCGGCGAAACGCCTGCGACTATCCGCAGGCTCTCTGGCGTTCTGCCCAAGGGGCTCACCCCGATGAAAACGATCATGGTCGAGGGGGTGCAGAACCCCGTTTCGCAATTGATCCTCGGTTGTGACAACCGCGATACCGTGGCCGAAGGCGCTGTGGTTTGGGATGCTTGGCTTGAAGCGGGAGGCAACACCTTTGACACCGGCTTTGTCTATGGCGGAGGTCTGCACGAGGCGATCTTGGGCGAATGGATCACCGCGCGGGGCGTCGCCGATCAGATCAACGTGATCGTCAAAGGGGCGCATACGCCCTATTGCGTGCCCGACGCGATCGGAGCGCAGCTCGACATTTCACTGAGCCGACTTCAGTCGAATCGTGCCGCGATCTACATCATGCACCGTGACAATCCCGAGGTTCCCGTCGGCGAGTTCGTCGAGGCCATCGCCCGTGAACGCGACAAGGGAAGGATCGGTATCTGGGGCGGGTCTAACTGGACAATCGAGCGCTTTGACGAAGCGGTTGCCTATGCCAGCGCCAACGGGCTCGAGCCGCCGCGCATCCTCAACAACAACCTTTCGCTTGCCGTGATGGAGAAACCTGTCTGGGCGGGCTGCGTGACCTCGAACACGCCCAAGACGCTTGAATGGCTGCGCCGCACGGGCACCATGCACATGAGTTGGTCGTCACAGGCGCGGGGCTTTTTCCTTGATGCTGCGCTTCGCGGACGCCTGCCCGAGGATACCGCGCCCGACACCTGCTATGGCTCGGCGGACAATGACGAACGCCGCAAGCGGGCAGGGGAGCTCGCCGTCAAATACGGCGTGTCGCGTCATAATATTGCGGCGGCTTGGGTGTTGGGTCAGTCGTTTCCGTCCTTTGCCCTCATCGGGCCGAGAAGCGCGGGCGAGATCGTCTCGACCCTGCCCGCTTTCGAGGTGACTCTGACGCCCCAAGAGCTAGCTTGGCTCAATCTCGAAGACTGATTTGACAACGAAAAAGGGCGAAGGGTGATCCCTTCGCCCGAACTTTGTGCGCTGTCGGATCGCTTATTTCGCGCCGCGCGCTAGGGCCGCAACGCCCGTGCGAGCAATTTCGACAAGCCCGAGCGGACGCATCAGATCGGCAAAGGCGTCGATCTTCTCGGGCGTGCCGGTGATCTCGAACACAAAGCTTTCCAGCGTCGAATCCACCACATTGGCGCGGAAGATATCGGCTAGACGCAGTGCTTCGACCCGCTTTTCACCTGCGCCCGCCACCTTGAGAAGGCCAAGCTCCCGCTCGACGCTCGGACCTTCGGCGGTGAGGTCGTGGACCTCGAGCACGGGAACGATACGGCCAAGTTGGGCCTTGATCTGGGCGATGACCTGCGGAGTGCCAGAGGTCACGATGGTGATCCGCGAACGGTGGCCTTCGTGGTCGATCTCGGCCACGGTGAGGCTTTCGATGTTATAGCCGCGACCCGAGAAAAGCCCGATGACCCGCGCCAGAACACCAGGTTCGTTGACGACGGTGACGGCCAGCGTGTGACGCTCGATCTCGTCGCCGAAGTTGGAGCGTAGGTCATAGGCCGAGTGGCTCGACGAGCCTTTTTTGATGCGGAGTGCAGACATGTCGGTTCTCCTTAGACCAGCGCAGCGCCGCTGGCGAAGGCGTCGGCATCCGCAGCGAGTAGCATTTCATTGTGGGGCTTGCCCGAGGGGATCATCGGGAAGCAATTTTCGTGCTTTTCAACGAGACAGTCAAAGATCACCGGACCGTCATAGTTGATCATCTCCATGATCGCGTCATCGAGATCTTTGGGGTCAGAGCAAAGAATGCCCTTGGCGCCAAAGGCTTCGGCGAGTTTGACGAAGTCGGGGAGCGCTTCGGACCAAGAGGAGCTATAGCGCTCGCCATGGAGGAGTTGCTGCCACTGGCGGACCATGCCGAGACGTTCGTTGTTGAGAATGAATTGCTTGACGGGGAGCTTGTATTGGATCGCGGTCCCCATTTCCTGCATGTTCATCAGCCACGAGGCTTCGCCCGCGACGTTCACGACGAGTGCGTCGGGGTGGGCAAGTTGCACGCCGATCGACGCGGGGAAACCATAGCCCATGGTGCCGAGACCACCCGAAGTCATCCAGCGGTTCGGGTCCTCAAATCCGAGGAACTGCGCCGCCCACATCTGGTGCTGGCCCACTTCGGTGGTGATATAGCGGTCCATACCCTTGGTCAGCGCCTCAAGACGTTCGAGCGCATACTGGGGTTTGATGGTCGTTTCGCTGTTCTTGTAGGCAAGGCAACGCACGGCGCGCCATTCGTTGATCTGCTTCCACCACTTGTCGAGACCTTCTTTCTCGGTCACGCGGCCGCGCGACTTCCAGACCTTGAGAAGGTCTTCGAGAACATGCGCCACATCACCGACGATCGGGATATCGACATGGATGATCTTGTTGATCGAGGAAGCGTCGATGTCGATATGCGCTTTTTTCGACTTGGGCGAAAACGCATCGACACGGCCCGTGATACGGTCATCAAAACGCGCACCGATGTTGATCATAAGATCACAGTCGTGCATCGCCATGTTCGCCTCATAAAGGCCGTGCATGCCGAGCATGCCGAGCCATGCCTTGCCCGAAGCGGGATAAGCGCCGAGACCCATGAGGGTCGAGGTAATCGGGAAGCCTGTCGCTTCGACGAGTTCACGTAAGAGCTGGCTCGCTGCGGGGCCGGAGTTGATGACGCCGCCGCCCGTATAGAACACGGGGCGCTTGGCCTTTTCCATCAGCTTGACGAGGTCATTGATGCCCTCGATAGAGCCTTTGACCTGCGGCTGGTATTTCGACTTGAGCTTGGTCTTTTCGGTGTAGTTGCCAGTTGCGAACTGCACGTCCTTTGGGATGTCGATAAGAACGGGACCGGGACGGCCCGAGGTCGCAACGTGGAAAGCTTCGTGGATCGTCGTCGAGAGCGTCTCGGTGTCTTTGACGAGCCAGTTGTGCTTGGTGCAGGGGCGGGTGATGCCGACGGTGTCCGCCTCCTGAAACGCATCCGAGCCGATCATAAAGGTCGGAACCTGACCCGAGAAAACGATCAGCGGGATCGAATCCATCAAAGCATCGGTCAAACCCGTGACGGCGTTGGTTGCACCCGGACCAGAGGTCACAAGCGCAACGCCCGGCTTGCCGGTCGAGCGGGCATAGCCTTCGGCAGCGTGGATCGCAGCCTGTTCATGACGAACTAGGATGTGCTGGATCTCGTTTTGCTGAAAGATTTCGTCATAGATCGGTAGCACAGCGCCACCGGGGTATCCGAATATCGTATCCACACCCTGATCCTTCAGGGCTTGGACCACCATTTTCGCTCCGGTCATCTGACGAGACATGTTCGAGTTCCTTATCCTATCGTCGTCTTTGCATTTGATACGAAAAAGCCCCCGGTTTTTGTCCGGGGGCGCATGGGAGACCATTATGGTTTTACCGTTACCGGCCCACGCGCCATTTCCCCTCTAGTTCCACGACGAGATCCATTCCCGAGGCCCTTTCGTTTCGTTCGCACGTTATGCCTCTGCAGAAAAAGGAGGTCAACACGAGAAACGCATCGAAAGTGGAGAAAATAACTTTTTCACCCCGTTTCGCGCAACTTTGTTTCAAAATGGGTTTCTGGGTTTGTTACGGAATCTTTGTCTTTTTGTCACAGAACCTTTGCTCCGAAGGTGAAATTTGCCCGCAGTTTTAACGCTGCACTGGAGCAAGATATGAAAGACGCCGATCATCGTAACCTGAGCTGGGACGAATGGGACGAGATGCGCTCGCCGCGTCCCAAGGTGACGGATTTTGACGTTGTGGTGGAAAAGGCGCTGTCGCGTCGCGGATTCCTTTCGGGCGTGCTGGCGTTCGGATCGGGCGCTGCTGTTATGGGCACGGGGCTTTTGTCGGGCACCTCTGCCGAAGCCCAAAGCGCCACGATGCGCCGTTTCGGCTTTACCCCGATCGACATCCAAACCGATCTTTCGGTGCATGTGCCCGAAGGCTATTCATGGAATGTGCTGACGAGCTGGGGCGAGCCGCTCTTCTCGGACACGCCCGAGTTCGATCATGCAACGGGCGGCACCGCAGAGTCGCAGGCGCGCGCCGTCGGTGAGAATACCGACGGGATGGAGCTGTTCAATGTGGGTGGCCGTGAAGTGATCGCCGTCAACCACGAATACGCCAATCCCGAAACCAACCTTCCGCTGACGACAGGCGAAGTTCTGAGCGCCGAGGACGCGCTCAAGCTCAAGAACGCCCAAGGTGTGGCCGTCTTTGAAGTCGCGCGTGGCGACAACGGGTATGCCGTAGTCAAGGACAGCCCGTTCAACCGCCGTATCACCCATGATACCCCGATGAGGCTCGAAGGTCCGGCGGCGGGTCATGATCTTCTCAAGACCTCTGCTGATCCCGAGGGGCGCACCGTTCTGGGCACCCTCAACAACTGTGGGGCAGGCAAGACGCCTTGGGGCACCTATCTGACCTGTGAAGAGAACTTTAACGGCTATTTTGGTTCGCTGGAGGAGGGCGCCGACGTGCCCGCCGAATTCGGTCGTTACGGCATTCTCTCGGGTCCGAGCCGCTATGCTTATGAAAAGTTCGACGCGCGTTTTGACGTGACCAAAGAGCCTAACGAACCCAACCGCTTCGGCTATATTGTCGAGATCGATCCCGCAGATCCCGAAAGCACTCCGATCAAACGCACGGCTCTTGGCCGTTTCAAGCACGAGAACGCAGCCTGCACGCTGACTCCCGATGGCCGCGTGGTGGTCTATATGGGCGACGATGAACGCGGCGAGTTCCTCTACAAGTTCGTCTCAAACGGCGTCTATCAGGCCGGCGGTGACACCTCCGGTCTCCTCAACGAGGGCACGCTCTATGTTGCCAAGTTCTATGAGGAAGGGCGCGGCGAATGGCTCGCTCTCACCGAAGACGCGACGGGCATGAGCGCCGCTGAGATCGCGATTTTCACCCGTCAGGCCGCGTCCAAGCTCGGTGCCACCACGATGGACCGTCCCGAATGGGTGGCTGTGAACCCGCACGCCTGTCAGGCCTATTGCGCGCTTACCAACAACAAGAACCGCGGTATCAAGCCGAACGCAGGTGGGGACGCCACCCCTGCAGAAGGTCCGAACCCGCGCGAGGCCAACGAATACGGTCAAATCGTGCGTTGGTTCCCCGAGAACGAAGACCACGCGGCCATCGACTTCGTCTGGGATCTCTATGTCATGGCGGGCAATCCCGATGTGCATAGCGATGCCTATGCAGGGTCCCCGAATGTGACCTCTGGCAATATGTTCAACTCGCCCGACGGGATGATGTTCGACAGCCGAGGTTTGCTCTGGATCCAGACCGATGGTGACGACAGCAACGAAGGCGACTTTGCAGGGCAGGGCAACAACCAGATGCTGGTCGGGGACCCTGTCACGGGCGAGATCGCGCGCTTCCTCACCGGTCCGAACGGATCGGAAGTCACGGGCCTCACCTGGTCGTCGGACAAGCGCACGATGTTCGTTGGCATCCAGCACCCCGGCGGGAGCTTTCCTTCGCAAACGGGTTTGCCGCGCTCTTCCATCGTAGCGGTCTGGCGCAATGACGGCGCGATGATCGGCTAATTGCTGCGCTGATCGAAAATCAGGAGCCCCGACCGCCATAGGTCGGGGCTCTTTCTTTTCCGCATGCGAAAATTGGGGTTGCTCCGCACCCCGCCTCGGAGCAGGATTGGATGGCATTTTACCCGAGGATTACAATGACCGAACCCGTCAAAGGCCCTGCTTCCTATTTTCCGTCAATCGAGAAGAAATACGGCCAACCCATCGACCATTGGCTCGGGATTGCTCAGGCCAAATTCGGCGAAGGGCTCAAACACATGGAGGTCGTTGCCCACCTCAAAGAGGCCCATGCTATGGGTCACGGGCATGCCAATGCGGTCGTCGCTTATGTCAAAGCCAAGCTCTAGGTGTTGACGCCCGTGCCCTGAACAACACCGTGTTCAAGGGCATAGCGGGTAAGGCCCGCGGTCGAGCTGATACCCAACTTGCGTTTGATGTTCTTGCGGTGGGTTTCGACCGTGCGCACGGAAATATTAAGTTCTGCCGCCACATCCTTGTTCGATTTGCCCGTCGCAAGCTGCAAGAGGATCGTCTGTTCGCGGCTAGTCAGAGGCTCGCGCCCGTCGGTGATGCGCGGCTTGAGTGATCCTTTGGCGCCTGTGCAAAGGTAATCCTGTCCCGACATCACGGTCTGGATCGCGGTAAAGATTTCCTCGGTCGGCACATCCTTGAGAAGATAGCCGCGTGCCCCGTGGCTAAGCGCTGTCGAGATGTATTCGGGCGTGTCGTGCATCGACAAAATGACGATCTTGGTTTCGGGCCGCTTTTCAAGAATGAGTTCGGTCGCCGAAAGCCCGCCCAACCCCGGCATGTTGAGATCAAGCAGGATCACATCGGGATTAAGTTCGTCGACGCGGTCCACCGCCTCTTGGCCGGAAGAAAGAGCCGCAACTACGGTCAGTTCGTCATAGGTTTCCAGAAGAGCCTCGATCCCTTCT
>JALRIK010000034.1 GCA_023255435.1 Marivivens sp. | reverse complement strand
AAGCGTAAAGACGCTGTCGCTCGCGTCTGGATCAAACCGGGTTCGGGCAAAGTCACCGTGAACGGTAAAGAGATGAGCGCTTACTTTGCGCGTCCCGTTCTCCAGATGATCCTGCGTCAGCCGTTCCAGGTTGCAGGCGTTGACGGTCAGTTCGACGTGATGGCTACCGTTGCTGGTGGCGGTCTCTCGGGCCAGGCTGGTGCAGTCAAGCACGGTATCTCCAAAGCTCTCCAGCTTTACGATCCCTCGCTCCGCGCTGCACTCAAGGCCGCTGGCTTCCTGACCCGCGACAGCCGCGTTGTTGAACGTAAGAAGTACGGTAAAGCAAAAGCTCGCCGTTCGTTCCAGTTCTCGAAGCGCTAATCGCTCGGATATCCGAATTGGAAAAGGGCCCGCCATTCGGTGGGCCCTTTTTCTTTGGGTCATACGACGGGCAGAGGGCTATTCGCGCTCTGCCAATTGGGAGTTGAGATCCGCAATGACGTTTTCCCAAAGGCTCGCAGGCTGTGCACCCTGAACCACATTCTGGTTGGCGACGACAAAGGTGGGCACCGAGGACACGCCCATCTTGCGGCTGTGCTCTTGGCGGGCTTTGATGTCGTCTTTGTCCGCGTCCGAGGCAAGGAGCCGCCCGATCATTGCACCGTCAAGCCCTGCTTTTGCTGCGATATCGACTAGTACCTCGTGGTCCCCAATATCGCGACCCTCGACCCAATAGGCTTTGAAGAGCGCGTTGACGACAAAGGTCTGCTTTTGCTCGATGCCTGCCCAATGGATGAGACGATGGGCATCAAGCGTGTTGGGAACCCGAGTGATCAGATCGTGGTTCAGCTGCACACCCGCTTTGGTCGCGTGTTCGACAAGCGGCATATAGGCGTTTTTCCATCCCTCTTTGCCGCCAAATTTGCGCTCCATATAGGGGGTGCGCTCGACCCCGCCTTCGGGGATCGTCGGATCAAGCTGATAGGGGTGCCATTCGATGATGAACGGGTGATCCCCCGCCTTTTCCATCGCGCGTTCAAGATAGGTTTTGCCGATGTAGCACCACGGGCAAACGGGATCAGAGAGAATATCAAGTTTGACCATGTGCGGTCTCCCAGTTTTTGCGCAGGACTTTGCGCAGAAGTTTGTTGTTCGCGCCGCGAGGCAGTTCATCGACGCGCTCGAATATCCTTGGGCATTTGTAGCGTGCAAGCCGCTGGGCCGCAAAGTCGGCAAGAGTATCGCCCAGATCCTCGGTTCCGACATAGAAGGCGGCGATGACGCTTGTGCCTTCCTTGACGGTGACTTCGCAGGCACCGACCTCGGAAATCGCAGGATGCTGGGAGAGCGCGCTCTCCACTTCGATCGGCGAGACGCGATAGCCGCCCGCATTCAACATATCGTCATTGCGGCCCGCATAGAATATCGCGCCGTCCTCGGACATGTAGCCTTCGTCACCCGTCAGGAACCAGTCGCCGTCGAACCGCGCTCGGGTTTCCTCGGCATGGTCCAGATAACCGAGCATGAGACCGGGGTCGTCCTTGTGCACCGCGATCTGACCCGAAGTGCCACGCGGAACAGGCACACCATCGCTCAGGATCGCAACACGGCGTCCCGTTTGGGGGTAACCCAGCGCACCTTGGGGGGCGGGTCGTGCAGGGCTTCCCGACAGAAAGGTGGAAATCTCCGACATCCCAAAAGCTTCGTGAAGGCTGGTTCCTGTTGCATCCTGCCATTGCACGCGCAGGCTCTCAGGGAGCTTTTCGCCCGCAGTCAGCCCGTGGCGTAGCTTAGGCATCGCTTGGATCGGCGCTCTGAGGAGTTGCCTGTAAACCCCTGGCGCCGCGGCGAAAATGGTTGCGTCATGGCGTTTGAGAAGAAGCGGGAGCGCCTCGGCCTTCATGCCTGCCGCGGGGATGAGCGCGGTTGCGCCCACCGACCACGGGTCCATCAGCCCCGTTCCCAGTGTATAGGTCCAGTTGAAGGCGCCCGCGTGTAAAAGACGGTCGCTTTCGCCCAGATCATACCAGCCCTTGATCATCATCTGACGCGCCCAGATCGCCCGATGTGCGTGCACCACCGCGCGCGGTTTGCCCGAGGTGCCCGAGGTAAAGATGATATAGGCGGGGCGATCGGGGTCGCCCATCGCATAATCCGAAGGCGGCAGATCGTAAAACCCGCGCAAATCCTCAAGTCCAAGCGTCTCGTATCCATCGGGAACCGCGATATGAGGGGCTGCGACGACAAGCGTGGGCTTCAAAGTTGCTGCCATCCCCGTGATTTCAGGACCCGTCAGCATAGCAGAGGTTGGACAGGGGATGAGACCTGCGGCGATGGCCCCCAAATAGAGGATCGGGAAATCGGGCGTATTTCCAAGCCGCATCAGAATGCGGTCGCCTTTCTGCAGTCCGAGACGCAAAAGCCCCGTGGCGGTGCCGCGCACGGCGGCTTCGATCTTTGCATAGCTCCAACGTTCGGCGCGCGCAGGACCAAGCACCGCCAAAGCAATCTTATCAGGGCGGCTCGGCGCATGGCGCAAGACATGGGCCGCAAAGTTGAATGGGTTGGGGCAGGGCGCATAGCCGCCCTCGTCAAACAGGCTCAACATGCCTCTGGCTAGCGGTCCCTCATGACAGTTGCAAGACCGAGAACGCTGAGGCTATATGTGCGCCATGGTTAAAAATGAAAACGCATCCCTGATCCGAATTGCCCGTGAAAACGGGCATGAGGAAACTTCGGTTCCACTCGATCTCGGGCTTCGGGTGCGCGAGTTGCGCAAAGAACGCGACTGGACCCTCGAACAAGCGGCGCAGCAAGCGGGACTTGCGCGTTCGACGCTCTCCAAGATCGAGAACGGTCAAATGTCCCCGACCTATGACGCGCTCAAAAAACTCGCTGTGGGACTCGGGATTTCGGTGCCCCAGCTTTTCACGCCCCCGACCAAAGGTCAGGTCAACGGCCGCATGACCGTAACCCGCACGGGCGACGGACAAGAGCAGGTGACGGCGACCTACGAGCACGAGCTTTTGGCCGATCAGCTCACCAAGAAGAACATGCTTCCTTATCGCGCCCGCATCCGCGCCCGCTCGATGGACGAGTTCGACGGATGGGTCCGCCATGACGGGGAAGAGTTTCTCTATGTGCTGACGGGCACGATCCGGCTCTATACCGAGTTCTATGAACCCGTCGAAATGAAGCGCGGCGACAGCGCCTATTATGACGCGACGATGGGTCATAACGTCATTTCGACAAGCGCTGATGACGCGACCATCCTTTGGGTCACGTCTTTGGTCTAATCCTTTGACATCTAAATGAAAAAGGCGGCCCCAAGGCCGCCTTTCGTCGTTTTATTCCGACCACCAGACATCGGGCTGCCAACCGGGCCAATCGCCGAAGATCGGCATACGTTCGGGGAAATGCAGGTTCTTGGAATGCGCGATCCGGCTGATGTTCCACTGATAGATCGGGATCACATAGCGCCCCGCCGTCAAAATGCGGTCAAGCGCATGGGTGGCTGCGCGGAAATCCTCTTGGCTTTCCGAGGTCAAAAGCGTGTTGATCATCGCATCCACCGCTTCGGACTTTATCCCCATGAGGTTCCGACCGCCGGGAGTATCGGCGTATTCGCTGCCCCAGTAAGCATATTGCTCGTTCCCCGGCGACAGCGACAGACCGCGCTGGAAATAGGTCATATCGAAGTTATAGGCGTCGGTGAGCTCTTTGTACTGGGCGCTGTCGACAGAGTTGACCGTAACGTCGATCCCGATCCGTTTAAGCGCCTGAACATAAATGTCGATGATCGCCTTGGTTTCGCTTGCACCCGTCTGCAATAGAACGGTGAACTCAAAAGCTTTGCCTTCGGCATTGCGCAAAACGCCTTCTGCATCGACCTTCCAACCTGCTTCTTCAAGCTGCGCAAGCGCATTTCCGAGACCTTCTCGGTTGCGCTCTGACCCATCTGATACGGGCAGAGAATAGCCTTCGATCGTGCCGGGGACGAGGTCACTCGCAAAGGGTTCAAGGAATTCGAGAACGCGCCCCGTCGCCGCGTCGTGGCTCATGCCCAAGGGCGAGTTGGACCAATAGGAGGTGATCCGCTCCTGTTTGCTGCCCGTGATCGCTTCGTTGATGAATTCGAAGTTGAATGCATGCAGCAAGGCGTCGCGCACGCGCCAGTCGTCAAAGGGCGCACGCCGCGTGTTCATCACAAAACCCGTCATTCCGGACGGGCGTTGATGGGTAAGCTCGGCCTTGAGGATATCCCCGCTCTGGACGGCGGCGAAATCATACTGGCTTTCCCAGCGGGCCACGTTGAATTCGCGGGTAAAGTTGGTCACGCCTGTCTTGAAGGCCTCGAACGCGGTGGTTTCATCACCGAAGAACTCGAGCCGCAGGGTATCAAGGTTTGCCGTGCCACGACGGAAGGGCACATCCTTGCCCCAATAGTCGGGATTGCGGGTGAATTCGATGTAACGACCCATTTCGTAGTCGTTCACCACATAGGGACCAGACGTGATCGGCACGATGCCCGAGCCGTCTTCTTCAAAGTTCACACCGTCCCACTGCGCCTTTTGCAGGATTGGCCGCATCCCCGCCAGAAGCGCAAGCTCGCGGTCCTCGGTGTTGAAAGTGAACCGCACAGAGCGCTCGCCCGTCTGCTCCATAGAGGCGATCTTGCCCCAGAAGCCGCGATAGCGCGGATGCCCTTGGGTGCCGAGCGTCTCGTAGGACCACATGACATCTTCGACCGTCACAGGGCTTCCGTCCGAGAACTTGGCTTCGGGCCGCAGGGTGAATTCGACCCATTCACGGTTTGGACCTGTTTCGACCGATTCGGCCAAAAGCCCGTAGAGCGTGAAAGGTTCGTCCAACGTGCGCCCCATCAACGTCTCGGCCATGAGATAGGGGAGCTGCCAGGGTTTGTTTCCCTTGAGCACATAGGGGTTGAGGCTGTCGAAGCTGCCCACCTCGGCGGTGGCCATCCGCCCGCCTGTCGGCGCATCCGGATTGGCATAGGGGAGCGACACAAAATCGGGTGCGAGCTCCGGTTCGCCATACATAGCTATTGCGTGTTTTGGTTCTGCTGCTGCGAAAGACGCCGCGCCGATTACGGCCAGAGCCGCAACCGATGCACGAAAACCTGTTAGAAACTTTGATGCCATTTCAGAGACAATCCCCCAAATCCTTATGTCCGTTGAACAAACCGTAGAGGGGGTTTTGAATCTTTTCAAACTTTTAGCTTGGAGGCGGGCGAGAGATTGCTTATAACGACTTTACTGCTCGATAGGTTTCTTGCCTGTATGAAACCTGCCTCAATAACTTAACGCCAGCCTCGTGCTGGCGTTTTTTTCTTGGGCTTCGAGAGATTTCCGACACGGTTTTTTGATCGGTGCGAACCAGAGAATCGCCCAAAAGGGAATCAATGTGTTGAACTATTTCGCATCTGCAGCATTATCCCCCGTAAGTGCAAGTCAAAGGGAGTGCGCGCATGTCGATGAACGGAAAAACAGCAGTTGTGACAGGATCGAATTCGGGCATCGGTCTGGGCGTCGCCAGAGAACTGGCGCGGGCCGGCGCTGACCTTGTCATCAATTCCTTTACCGACCGCGACGAGGACCATGCCCTTGCCGCCGAGCTTGGCAAAGAGTTCGGCGTTGCGGTGCGCTATATTCAGGCGGACCTCTCCAAAGCGGAAGAGGCGCGGGCCTTGATCGAAAAGGCGGGCGTTTGCGATATCCTCGTGAACAACGCAGGTATCCAGCATGTCGCGCCGATTGACGAATTTCCGCTCGAGAAGTGGGACGCAATCATCGCGATCAACATGTCCTCTGCTTTTCACACGACGGCGGCTGCTTTGCCGATGATGCGCAAGGCGGGTTGGGGCCGTGTGGTGAACATTGCGTCTGCCCATGGTCTGACCGCGTCCCCCTATAAATCGGCCTATGTTGCCGCCAAGCACGGGGTCGTTGGGCTAACCAAGGTCACGGCATTGGAAACCGCCCAAGAGCCGATCACCTGCAACGCCATTTGTCCGGGCTATGTGCTTACCCCGCTGGTCGAGGCGCAGATCCCCGACACGATGAAGAAGTACGGAATGGAGCGTGACGAGGTGATCAAGAAGGTCATGCTCGAACGCCAGCCGTCCAAGGAATTTGCAACCGTAGAGCAAATCGGCGGCACGACGGTGTTCCTGTGCTCTGACGCAGCGGCCCAGATCACAGGCACCACCATCAGCGTCGACGGTGGGTGGACGGCGCTTTGATCCGTCTCAACCTCGCGCTTCAGGGGGGCGGGGCGCATGGCGCTCTGACATGGGGTGCATTGGATCGACTTCTGGACGAGGCGGACATTGAAGTCGCGGCGATCTCGGGCACCTCGGCGGGTGCTTTGAACGCGGCGGCATTCAAAAGCGGTTGGGCCACGGGCGGACGGGACGGCGCGCGCGCCGCGCTTGGCGATCTGTGGGAACAGGTAGGCGCAGTGACCGACCCGCGCTTGGCCGAATGGATCGCGCCTTGGAGCGATACGGCGCGCTATGTCACCAAGGCGATTGAATATTCGCCGCTCTATGCGGTTTTCGATGCCGCAGCGCGCATGATGACACCTGCGATGTATGGCCCGTTCATCCGCAATCCCTTGGAAAAGCTGACCTCGCGCTTCGATTGGGAGGCGATCTGTTCCTCCTCGGGGCCCGAGCTCCATATCTGCGCCACCAATGTGCGCACGGGCAAGATCCGCGTTTTCACGGGGTCCGAGTTGTCGTCAAAGGCGATCCTTGCTTCTGCCTGTTTGCCCACATTGTTCGAAGCGATCGAGATTTACGACCCAAAGACCGAGCGCGAAGAATCCTATTGGGATGGCGGTTACACGGGCAATCCCGCGCTTTTTCCGCTCTATCTTCCGCATTTGCCCGACGACATCCTGATTGTGAACATCAACCCGCTGGAACGCGAAGAGATTCCGCTCGATGGTCCTTCAATCCAGAACAGGATCAACGAAATCAGCTTTAATTCGTCCTTGCTCCGCGAAATGCGGGCCATTAATTTCGTCAAACGGCTTTTGCACGGCGGATCGGTGCCCAAAGGCTCGATGAAGGATGTGAACCTTCATATGGTCGGGGACAACGAGTTGATGAACGAGCTTTCGGTCGCCTCCAAACTCTTTCCGACCCCCATCACCCTCGCGCGGCTGTTCGAGGCAGGGCACAATGCGATGGACCGCTTTCTTGCGCATCACAAAGACGATCTCGGCAAGCGCGGCACCGTCGATCTCGAAGAGATGTTCGGCTAGGCCTTGGCCGCTTTGGCAAGGGCCTTGTCGATTTTGTCCTTGGGCTGGGGATAGACGAGACCTGCCGAAATCACGAGTTTTGCTGCATCCTCGACCGTCATATCGAGCGGGATGATGTCTTCTTCGGGCAGAAATAGAAGAAAGCCCGACGTCGGGTTTGGCGTTGTCGGAAGAAAGACCGTGATGATGTTTTCGCCTGTTGGCACTTTTTCGGCGATCTCGCCCTTGGCTTTGGTCGAAACAAATGCGATCGCATACAGGCCAGGACGTGGGTATTGGACAAGACAGGCGCGGTCAAAGCTGCTTTCGGACTGGGCAAAGACCGTTTCGGCAAGCTGTTTGGCACCGTTATAGACCGAGCGAACCACTGGCATACGCGCGACGATCCCTTCGCCCCATTTGATCAGGGAACGCCCCATAACACCTTTGGCGATGCTGCCGACGATAAGCGTGAACACAAGAAAGATGATCACGCCGACGCCGCGCACGTCGATATTGAGATGATCGGGCGACGCAGGGTTCACATCGCCGAACCAACGGTTGATGAGAATATCGGGGTGATAGACGCGCGGCACAAAGGGCCAGACAAAGCTGTCGATCCAGCCCGTGATGCTCCAGAACAGCCAGACAGTGATCCCGATGGGCGCCACGACGACGAGACCGGCGAGAAAGTTGTTTCGGATTTTAGCAAAAATGCCGCGAGAGGGTTTCTCGATCGGTATCGGATTGTTCACCTTGTCACCCGCTCAACTCGTTTCGCGTTCAACCTAAGAAGCGGCCGGACCAACCGCAATGGTCAACCTTGATTTTTCATCGCAACCGCGATTTCCGCCGCCAGTTTCGCGTTGTTCATCACGAGCGCGATATTGGCCACCAAGGATTTGCCTTGAGTGAGTTCGAAAATCCGCTGGAGGAGGAAGGGCGTCACTGCCTTGGCGCTGATTTTTTGCGCGTCAGCCTCGCGAAGCGCCTGTTCGATGACAGGCGCGAGTTCCTCTGCAGGGATTTCCGCTTCTGCGGGGATCGGGTTGGCGACAAGCTGCCCGCCCGGAATATCAAGCTCGCCGCGCATCAGTTGCGCGCGCGCGATCTCTTCGGCGCTGTCCATGCGGATCGGTGCCCTGAGCCCCGAATTGCGTGACCAGAAGGCGGGGATCATGTCCTGACCATAGGCGATTACCGGAACGCCGAGCGTTTCGAGAACCTCGAAGGTTTTTGGAAGATCGAGGATCGCCTTTGCGCCTGCCGCAACAACGGTGACGGGGGTCTGGGCAAGCTCTTGAAGGTCGGCTGAAACGTCGAAAGACAGTTCGGCGCCACGATGGACCCCGCCGATGCCGCCCGTTGCAAAAACGCCGATCCCTGCGATCTGGGCCGCGATCATCGTAGCAGCCACCGTTGTGGCGCCCGTTCCGCCTGAGGCGAGACAGGCCGCAAAATCTGCGCGAGAGAGTTTGGCCACGTTCTTGGCCTGACCAAGCGCATCAAGTTCATCGTTCGTCAATCCGACATGGAGCGTGCCGTTCATCACCGCCATCGTCGCGGGCACCGCGCCGTTGTCGCGCACGGTTTGCTCCACACGGCGTGCGGTTTCGACGTTTTGCGGCCAAGGCATACCATGCGTGATGATCGTGCTTTCCAGAGCGACCAGAGCGTCACCGTTTTTGAGAGCTTGGGTCACTTCGGGGGAAAAGGACATCGGGATCATTGTGGGCTTTCTCCAGAGACATATTTGGCCGCTGCATGCAGGGCGAAGTTCAGGGCATCAGAGCGCGAGGCACCCTCGCGTTCGGCGGCGACATGGGCGGCAAGGAAGGTATCCCCTGCGCCCGTGACGCGCTGGCTTTTGACCGATGGGGGAGTTGCAGTGAGCACATCGGGACCTGTCGCTTCCGAGGCGCTGCGCGGCCCATCGGTGACAAGAACGCGTCCCGCGCCATGCGCAATGAGGCCCGCTGCTGCTTCGGCGGAATTGCCGAACGTCGTATCGCAGATCAGCCCCGCTTCTTCGAGGTTCACGTAGAGCGTGACATTCGGATGCCGATAGAGCGCCTTGAGCCGTTCGGCCTTGCCCGGACTTGCGGGGGCAACCCGAAGATCGGATCGCGCAAAAAGAAGCGAAGCGGCGATTTCGCTCAGAAGCTCGGTGGTGAGATTGCCGTCAAGCGCGATGATCCCCTCGAAGGGCGCGTCTGCCGATCCGATCTCGCCGTTTGCCAAAGGCGCGAGGATGGCATTGCCCGTCCGTTCGAGCGAATGCGCATCCGCTATCGCGGCAACAAGTCCGTTCGGGTCCTCGATCGCCATATAGCTGTCGGTGGCAAGGTCTTGGGTGCGATAGACGTAATCGGTTACAATCCCGAGATCGCTGCATGTGGTCAGAAGTTCGTCCCCCTCGCGGTCGGTGCCGATGTGGGTCAGAATGGCGGGCGTTATGTCGAACCTGCGAAAGGTCATCGCGATATTCATCGCCACACCGCCCGGAATACGCCGAATAAGTCCCGGCATATCCGCGCCATAATGCATGTCGCGCTGCGTATGCCCGATGATGTCCCACAGGACGGAGCCGATACAAAGGATGTCGAAGCTTTTCATGTGCGTGTCATGACAAGCCTGAGGTCCTGCTGCAAGGGGCTAGATCATTCGGGCACAAAGAACGTCAGGTTCGCCCAAAGCGTTTCCCACATCGCACTGTATTCCTCTGCCACCTCGTCCGTGGGAATCCGAAGCACCACGGCATCGAGCATATATTCGTGGTTCGGCTTTACGGGGATCGTCGCGATCCCGTCCGCATCGGTGCGAAGGGTCGAAATGGTGACGCTGTCGTCTTCGGCGCGCTCGAACACTTCGATCTGTTCGTTTGCACGCGGGCTGTCTTGATAGAAGAGTTGCACCTGCATCGGCCCGACAAGGTCATAGGGATTGGTCAGTGCCACCAGCTCTGTTTCAAGTCCGATGAGGCGATCCGCGCCCGCACCGTCCCCCACGGCAATGAGAGATTTGGAAAAACGCGTATAGACTTCGGTGATATTGTCAGCTGACAATCCACGCGCGAGATGATCGTTGATCGTGACGCCAAGGTCCTTGTGTTTCAGGAACCTTTCGAACTTTTCAGGCTCTTTATAGGTCAGCTCGGACGGCTTTGACTGATAGACCAGAATATTGAGCCCATCGGGCAGGCTCGGGGCGTCGAGAGCGGGCTTGTTGCCGAGGCGGGTGTCGACAGCTATGACCTCTTCCCCATTGTAAACATTGAATTCTTCGATCCTATTAGGGAAAAAGGCAAGCTCCACGCCTTTGAACCCCTCTCCATTGACAAGGCGGGCTTGTGCCTTAGTCTCTTCTTTAATTTGATAATCAATAGGTTCGATCCAGAGTTCATGCGCAAGCGCTGAGGCAGGCATTAGAACAAGCGAATAGAGGATAAGAAAGCGCATGAAGAATTCCTTTGGTTTTAAGGGCAGGGTGGCACTCAAGTCGCTGGTGTCAACTCTCGTCTTTGTGATGCTGCTGCCTTTTGCCGTAGCGGCCCATGAAGTCATGCCCGCGATTGCGGATATGGAAGCGCAGGGCGACAAGTTGGTCTTTTCGGTCGAAGCGAATGTGGAAGGGATCGTTGCGGGCGTGCACCTCGGCAATGTGACGGATACCAACGAGGCGCCAGAGGCCGAAGAATACGACCAATTGCGGGCGCTTGACCCCGATGCACTTGCCGCTGCCTTCGAGCAAAGCTGGGACCAGATCGCGCAAAAGATCGACGTCAGGGCAGGGGGATCGACTCTCCCCGTCACGCTCGAAAGCGTCTCGGTGCCCGAAGTCGGCGATGTCGACCTTCTGCGAAGCTCCAAATTCGTGTTTTCCGCCGTGCTCCCTGTGGGTGCCGAAGCGGTCGAATTCAAATGGGCCGAAGAGCTTGGCGCGATTGTCATCCGGCAGATGGGCGTAGAAGAGCCTTATGACGCATATCTTGCTCCTGGTGAAACGACCCAGCCGATCCAGCTTGGTGGCGGGGACCAGATGAGCGCGCTTGAGGCGTTCATGTTCTATGTGCCCGTCGGGTTCGAGCATATCATTCCCTTGGGGCTTGATCACATCCTCTTTGTTCTGGGTCTGTTTTTCCTGAGCACAAGGCTCAAGCCGCTGTTGTGGCAGGTTTCAGCCTTTACGCTTGCGCATACCGTGACGCTTGCTCTTGCGGCTTTGGGGTATGTTACCGCGCCCGGCGCGATCGTAGAGCCATTGATTGCTGCGTCCATCGTCTTTGTCGCGGTCGAGAACATCTTTACCAAAGGACTGAGCAAATGGCGTCCCTTTGTCGTCTTTGTGTTTGGTTTGCTGCATGGTCTCGGATTTGCGAGCGTGCTGGGCGAATATGGTCTCCCCAGCGGCAACTTTGTTCCGGCGCTCATCGGCTTTAATGTCGGTGTCGAGTTTGGACAGCTCGCGGTGATCCTTGTGGCCTTCCTAGCTGTCGGTCTGTGGTTCGGTCGTAAGGAATGGTATCGCCGCGTGATTTCCATTCCCGCATCGGTCGGAATAGCCTTTGTCGGCGCGTTCTGGTTCCTTGAGCGGACCATTCTTTGAGAAAACGGTGATTTTCTTATCAAAGTGGCGCTTTTTACTGATCTGACGGCTTGCCAAGGCCCGCAAGTGCAAGTAATGCAGCGCCACTTAACTCCGCAAGCGGGGGCGGGTGCTATGGGGAGAAATCCCATATCATCCACCGGTTGGGCAAACGCCTGATCCCCCGCCGAGGCTAAACCGGAAAGGAATAAAGACATGGCTCTTCCCGAGTTCTCCATGCGTCAGCTCCTTGAAGCTGGCGTTCACTTCGGTCACCAGACCCAGCGCTGGAACCCGAAGATGCAGCAGTACATCTACGGCTCGCGCAACGGCATCCACATCATGGACTTGACCCAGACTGTTCCCATGCTGGACCAGGCTCTGCAGGTTGTTCGTGACACCGTCGCAAAAGGCGGCCGCGTTCTCTTCGTCGGCACCAAGCGTCAGGCCCAGAAGCCGATCGCTGAAGCCGCAGAGAAGTGTGCACAGTATTACATGAACCACCGTTGGCTCGGCGGCACGCTCACCAACTGGCAGACCGTTTCGCAGTCGATCAACCGCCTCAAGGCCATCGACGAAGCTGCAGAGCGTGGTTTCGAAGGTCTCACCAAGAAAGAGCGTCTCGGCATGGAACGCGAGCAGGGCAAGCTTCAGGCATCGCTCGGAGGCATCCGCGAGATGGGCGGCGTTCCGGATCTTCTCTTCGTCATCGACGTGAACAAAGAAGACCTCGCCATCCTCGAAGCCAAGAAACTCGGCATTCCGGTTGTTGCAGTTGTTGATACCAACTGCTCGCCCGACGGCGTTGACTATGTCATTCCCGGCAACGACGACGCATCGCGCGCTCTGTCGCTTTACTGCGACCTCGTTGCTCGTGCGGCTCTCGACGGTATGTCGGACCAGCTTTCCAAAGCAGGTGTCGATCTCGGCGCAGTTGAAGAACTGGCTGAAGAAGTTCTCGCTGAAGAAGCTGCTGCTGCCAACTAAGGCGCGCTTTTTCGCAAATCTGATACCGGGCAGGGGTATTCACTGCCCGGCAACCTCATTTTAAGGAGACGCAAGATGGCTATCACCGCAGCTATGGTGAAAGAACTCCGCGAGTCGACCGGCGCCGGCATGATGGACGCCAAGAAGGCTCTGACTGAAACCGATGGCGACATGGAAGCAGCAGTTGACTGGCTCCGCACCAAAGGTCTCGCTAAAGCAGCCAAGAAGTCGGGCCGCACCGCAGCAGAAGGCCTTGTTGCCGTTGCTGTGAACGGTGGCGTCGGCGTTGCTGTCGAAATCAACTCGGAAACCGACTTCGTTGCGAAGAACGGCGAATTCCAGTCGATGGTCGCTTCGATCGCAGCCGCTGCTGTCAACGTTGCTGACGTCGACGCGCTCAAAGCCGCTGAAATCAACGGCACCGCTGTTGAAACCGTTCTCACCAACGCGATCGCGAAGATCGGTGAAAACATGACTCTGCGCCGT
This sequence comes from Marivivens sp., assembly GCA_023255435.1. GTDB lineage: Bacteria > Pseudomonadota > Alphaproteobacteria > Rhodobacterales > Rhodobacteraceae > Marivivens. Next base: position 11,052 of record JALRIK010000034.1, on the reverse strand, counting down.
ATGGCACGTCTCGAAGGCGAAACCGTTGTGACCTATGTCCACAACGCAGCCGCCGACGGCATGGGCAAAATCGGTGTTCTCGTTGCCATGAACGGCGGCGACGAAGCTTTCGGCCGTCAGGTTGCAATGCACATTGCTGCTGCAAACCCTGCATCGCTTTCCGAAGCTGACCTTGATCCGGCAGTTGTCGAAAAGGAAAAGCAGGTCCAGATGGACATCGCACGTGAATCGGGCAAGCCCGAAGCCGTGATCGAAAAGATGATCGTTGGCCGTATGGCCAAGTTCGTTGCTGAATCGACGCTCCTTGGTCAGGCGTTCGTTGTGAACCCCGATCTGACCGTTGAAGCCGCTGCAAAAGAAGCAGGCGCAACCATCACCGGTTTCGTCCGTCTTGAAGTTGGCGAAGGCATCGAAAAAGAAGCAGACGATTTCGCAGCCGAAGTCGCTCGTATGAACCAAGCCTAATCGCTGGTCCATGGAATTGAGAGCGGCCCGTGCATCTCTGTGCGGGCCGTTTTCTTTTGGATAAACGAAAAGCGGCGTGATGAGACCACCACGCCGCGCACTCGTTAAAAACCTCAAGATGGGTTGAGGTAGATCGTTCCGACAAATGCGTCATCGCTCGATTGTCGTGTCCAACACATGAACGACGGCGTTAAGGCATAGACCTCGTGACCAGGCTAGTGACCATATTGACGCTCTGTGCATTCGGATGTCACGAACTCGTGAACGTGTCGTCTAGAGGACATTCATGTATCTGGTCAAGGGAACGGCACATCCGATTTTTAATTTAGAAATCATCGCATAAGGCAACGTTCTTAGGTTCTAAGTCAGACATCAGAACGCATTTAGTTACATAATACATATTATGCGAAATACGGACAGAGCGACGTCATCCCAAAGAATACCCTGCACCGCGGACTGTTCGCACGGGATCTTGTCCACCAAACTGAGTCAACGCTTTCCGAAGTCGTCCGACGTGCACGTCGACCGTCCGCGTGTCCACATAGATGTCACGCCCCCACACACGATCGAGCAATTGATCACGCGACCAAACCCGACCAGGTTTTTCGATCAACGTCGACAAGAGCCTGAATTCTGTTGGCCCGAGTTTGAGCTGTTCACCGCCGCGCGTGACGCGGTGCGTTTCGGCATCAAGCTCGATGTCTTCGAAAGCCAGCACTTGTCCCGCCAAGGTCGGCCTTGCACGGCGCAACTGTGTTTTGACGCGCGCCATAAGTTCCGAAACTGAATACGGTTTGACCACATAGTCGTCCGCACCCGTCTCAAGCCCGCGCACTCGGTCGACTTCTTCCGAGCGCGCAGAGAGCATGATCACAGGCAGATCGCGCGTCTCGGGCTTGGTCTTGATCTGGCGGCAGATTTCAATCCCCGACACATTGGGAAGCATCCAGTCGAGCACAAGCACATCGGGCTTGTCCTCGGACAAAAGCAGAAGGCCCTCATCGCCTGTGGCGGCCTCCGAGACACGAAACCCTTGGGATTCAAGGTTGTAGACGAGGATTTCACGTTGCGGCGCTTCGTCCTCGATCACAAGAATATGCGGCTTTGGGCTCATGCGTCCCCTCCAAAAATGGCGGTTTGATCTCCCTTTTGACGCGGTTCTTCGGGATGTTCGCCCGTCACGAGATAGATAATCTGCTCACACATATTGGTGACGAGATCGCCCATGCGTTCGACGTTTTTCGCAATGAAATGCAGATGCATACAGGCCGTAATGTTGCGCGGGTCTTCCATCATGAAGGTCAGGAATTCGCGGAACAGCGCATTATACATCTGGTCGATGTCGTGGTCGCGTTGGCGCACGTCTTCGGCAAGCGCTGCATCGCGGCGCACAAAGGCGTCAAGCGTGTCGCGAAGCATTTCCTGCACCTCGCGCGCCATACGGCGCAGTGCGGCATCCGGTCCTTCGATCTGGCGCTGATCGGCAAGAACATGGGTCCGCTTGGCCATGTTTTTTGCATAGTCACCAATGCGTTCGAGGCTGGCGCTCACTCGAAGAACGGTCAGGATCGTGCGTAGATCTTTGGACACAGGCGCGCGAAGCGCGATGGTGCGTGCGGCTTCTTCGTTGATCTGGAGTTCAAGAGCATCGATGGTCTTGTCCCCTGCCCGCACTTTGTCGGCAAGTTCGGTGTCGCGGGTTTCAAGCGATTGCGCGCCGAGCAGGATCGCCTCTTCCACAAGGCCGCCCATCTTGATGAGAAGCGCCTGAATGGCCTCTAGGTCGCGGTCGAAAGCTGATGCGATGTGTTGGTCGATCATAATAAGTCCTTAACCTTAACCGATGCGGCCCGAGATATAGCTCTCGGTGCGGGGATCACGGGGGTTGGTGAAAATCTGGCCAGTTTCGCCGAATTCGACGAGATGGCCGAGATGGAAAAACGCGGTCTTCTGGCTCACGCGGGCGGCTTGTTGCATCGAGTGGGTCACGATGACAACCGAGTACTGCGCGCGCAGCTCGTCGATCAGTTCTTCGACCTGAGCGGTCGCAATCGGGTCAAGCGCCGAGCACGGCTCGTCCATGAGGAGCACTTCGGGTTCTGTGGCCACCGCGCGCGCGATGCACAGGCGCTGTTGCTGACCGCCCGAAAGACCCGTTCCAGGAGCGTGAAGGCGATCCTTGACCTCGTCCCAGATCGCACCGCGACGCAGGGCACGTTCGACGATCTCGTCGAGGTCGGCCTTGGATTTGGCAAGACCGTGGATGCGCGGGCCGTAGGCCACATTGTCGTAGATCGATTTGGGAAACGGGTTCGGCTTCTGGAATACCATTCCCACTTTTGCACGCAACTGCACGGGATCGACTCGTTTGTCGTAGATGTCCTCGCCGTCAAGACGGATGTCACCCTCGACGCGGCAGATGTCGATTGTGTCGTTCATCCGGTTGAGACAGCGCAGGAACGTCGACTTGCCGCATCCCGACGGGCCGATAAAGGCGGTGACGGTGCGCGCAGGAACGTCGATCGACACGTCCTTGATGGCATGGGTGGCGCCGTAATAGACTTGCACGCCTTTGGCTGCGATTTTCGTTTCGTTCATATCGACGGCTCTTTCCATTAGTCGCATGTCGTTCATTTCCGTGTCCTCCTTACCAACGACGCTCGAAACGGCGCCGCAGGTAGATCGCGATGGCGTTCATGATGAGAAGGAACACGAGGAGCGTGATGATAGCACCCGAGGCGCGTTCCACAAAACCTGGGTCGGCGCGCTGGGTCCAGTTGAAAACCTGTACAGGCAGCGCGGTCGATGCCTCGCCAAAGAGACCTGCTTCGGGCGTATAGGCGGCAGGGTAATCGCGCACAAAGGCGACCATACCGATGAGAAGGAGCGGCGCGGTTTCCCCAAGCGCTTGGGCCAGACCGATGATCGTGCCCGTGAGAATACCCGGTGCCGCCAAAGGAAGCACATGGTGGAACACCGATTGCATCTTCGAGGCCCCTACCCCGAGCGCTGCATCACGGATCGAAGGCGGCACAGCCTTGAGCGCGGCGCGGGTCGAGATGATGATCGTCGGAAGCGTCATCAGCGTCAGCACCAGTCCCCCCACAAGCGGCGAGGATTGGTTGAGCTGCGCAAAGTTGATGAAAATCGCAAGGCCGAGGATCCCGAACACGATGGAAGGCACAGCCGCAAGGTTCGAAATGTTCACTTCGATCAAATCCGTCCAGCGGTTTTTGGGGGCGAATTCTTCGAGATAGACCGAAGCGGCAACCCCGATGGGAAGTGCAAGCACCAGAACTACGATCATCATATAGGCAGAGCCAAGGATCGCGACGCCAAGACCTGCGGCTTCGGGGCGTTGGTCGGAGGCATCGGGCGCGGTAAGAAAGGCCCAGTTGAACTTGGTGTCCGCATAGCCCGCATCCGCAAGCGCCTGCGCGAGCATGAGCGCCTCGGGCGAGGTGTTGCTATCGAGGGCGGCGCTCTCAAGAGTGACGCGGCCCTTGAAATAGCCATCAATGCGACCTTCGGCGAGAATGCTGAAGCTCTGGGTGGTGCCGACGATCTCGGGGTTTGCGAGAACGGCATTGCGCACCGTTGCGGCGGCTTCTTTCGAGATAAGACCACCGATGGCCTTTTTATCGAGCGTGGTCTCGATCCCTGCCTTTTCGATCGCGGCTTCGAGTGCTGCGGTCAGAATGGGGGCATAGCCGATGGTCGTAACCTTTTTCATCACTTCGAGATCGCGGGTCCCCGATTTGTCGAGCTTGGCTTCAGGCAGTTCGATGTCGAGTTCGAAATAGGTTTGTTTAAAGGCACTTGCGCCGTTGTATACCACCGACGTGAGAAGCACGACGAGCGCGAGCAAGGCCACCGCGATCGCTGCCACTCCAAAGGCTTTGAAACGGGCTTCGGCGGCGTTGCGCTTGCGGGTGCGGGCATCGGTCTCAAGCAGCGAGCGGCCGAGGTTTTGGGTCTGGTCGGTCATTCGTACTGTTCCTGATATTTGCGCACGATAAAGAGCGCAAAGACGTTAAGCCCGAGCGTGAGAACAAAGAGCGTCATGCCGAGCGCAAAGGCTACGAGCGTTTCGGGGCTGTTGAAATCGGTGTCGCCCGTCAGCTGGCTCACGATTTTCACGGTGACGGTGGTCATGGCTTCGAAGGGGTTCATCGAAAGGCGGGCCGCCGCCCCTGCCCCGAGCACAACGATCATCGTCTCGCCGATGGCGCGCGATGCGGCAAGAAGGATCGCGCCGACCACACCGGGAAGTGCGGCGGGAAGCACCACTTGGCGGATCGTTTCGGATTTGGTCGCGCCAAGCCCGAGCGAGCCGTCGCGGAGCGATTGGGGCACGGCGGAAATGATGTCATCTGAAAGCGAGCTGACAAAGGGAATGAGCATGATGCCCATCACAAGACCTGCGGTCATGACAGAGGACGCGCTGTCTCCAAGTCCAAGCGGCGAAGCGATGGCGTCGCGCAAAAGCGGGCCGACGGTGATCAGAGCGAAGAGACCGTAAACGATGGTCGGAATGCCAGCGAGAACTTCGATCGCGGGTTTCACGATGGCGCGGGCTTTGGGACCTGCATATTCCGAGAGATAGATCGCAGCAAAGAGCCCGATCGGCACGGAAAAGACCAATGCGATGAAAGAGATATAGAGCGTGCCCCAAAGAAGCGGGAGAATACCCAAAGCCGAGTCGCCGCGGAAGTTCGGGGACCATTCGGTCGAGAAAAAGAACTTGGCCGCGTCATACTGCGCAAAAAAGGCAAAGCTTTCGCGCAGCATCGAAAAGACTATCCCGACAGTGGTCAGAATGGCGATGCTGGACGCAGTGATCAATGCGCCGCGAATCCAGCGCTCTGCGGCGGTGCGGGCATTATAGTCGGGTTTCACGTTGTTGATGGCAACACCGACGAAGAGACCAGCGACGACCGAAATGGCAATCGGAAAGACGTTGGCGTTCTCGGGGCGGAACAGGCTGATTTCGTAGCGCGCCGCGATCCGATCCGCGAGAAGCCAGAGGACCATGAGGCCAAAAGCAGGCAAAATAGCCGAAAGCGCGGCATTGAGACCATATTGATGCGGCAAAGATGCAAGCCGTCCCGTCAAGCGGTTGGCCTTGCCCTTGGCAACAAAATACCCCGCGCCGGTCAGGAACAGGGTTGCGAAAAGTGTCGGTGTTAAAGGCAGCACGCGAAGTCCTCGTGGCTTGGTTTGGTAGAGAGGGCCGACCCCTCTCTACCAGATTCGTTGGTCTTATTGACCCATAACTGCGCGGTTTGCGACAGCTTCTTGAGTTGCGGCAAGCTCGGGGTCCGAAACAAGGCCGTACTCAGCAAGCGGGCCATCGGGGCCAGCCATGTCGTCCGAGACGAAAAAGTCGGCGAATTCCTGAAGACCGGGGATCACGTCGAGATGCGCTGCTTTGATGTAAAAGTAGAGCGGACGCGAAACAGGGTAGTCACCCGACGAGATGCTTTCGACCGAAGGAACGACGTCGTTGATGGTCGCAACCTGAAGCTTGTCGGTGTTGTTCTCGTAGAACGCCAGACCGAACACGCCGATGCCGTTGTTGTCGGCTTCGATGCGGGCAAGGGTTTCGGTGTAATCGCCGTCGATGTCGACCGAGAGACCATCAGTGCGGATCGCCATGCAAGCGTCTTCGGCTGCATCTTCGTCGCCGCCGTTGATCTGGAGGATGGCTTCCATTGCGCCCGAGTCTTCACAGCCCTGAAGGATCACTTTCTCTTCGAACACTTCACGGGTGCCGTGCTTGGTGCCAGGAATAAAGGCCATGATGGGCTGATCGGCGAAGTTTGCATTGACCTGCGACCAGTTGGTGTTCGGGTTTGCAACCATTGCGCCATCGACGGGAAGTTCGGCTGCAAGTGCGTTATACCAATCGGCGGGGGTAAAGGCGAAAGCGTTGCCGTTGATGTCGGATGCGAAAACGATGCCGTCATAGCCGATGCGCACTTCGACGATGTCGGTGACGCCGGCTTCGGCACAAGCAGCAATTTCGGAGTCTTTGATTTTGCGCGATGCGTTGGCGATATCGATGGTGTTCTCGCCTACGCCTTCACAAAAGCGCTTGAGACCTGCCGAGGAACCACCCGATTCAACAACGGGCGTAGCGAAGTCGAAGTTTTCACCAAAGGCTTCGGCAACGATCGAAGCATAGGGAAGAACGGTGGAAGAACCAGCAACCTGAACGTTGTCACGGGCAGCGGCAGCAGTGGCGGTAACGGCAGCGATCGCCAGCGACGATGCGGTCAGTTTGAAGAGCGACATGTAAAACTCCTGTCTATCAACTTGCGAAGGCGCCTCTCGCGTCCTTCGATGAGGACCGTTTAGGCCGCGTTGAGGAACCTTTTGTGACAGTTGTGTAAGAGTTTTATGACAGTGCACTTTTTTCGTTAAGCGCTCGGTAAAATCACTTTGAAGATCGACCCCTTGCCGACCTCGCTGGTGATCCTGAAGCGGCCGCGATGGCGGCTAACTATATGTTTTACAATGGCAAGTCCAAGCCCCGTGCCGCCGACCTCGCGCGAGCGGTGGGAATCCACCCGATAGAAGCGTTCGGTCAACCTCGGGATATGGTGGCCTTCGATTCCTTCGCCGTAGTCTTGGACCGAGAGAACGATTCCCTCTGTTTGTAACAAAGGATGAATCGCAGGACCGTCGAGTCGGATGTCCACGGGCTTTGCGTTACCGCCGTATTTGATCGCGTTCTCGATCAGGTTGTTTAGAACCTGCCTGAGTTGATCCGCATCCGCAGGAACAATGCGTTCGTCGTTCGGAAGATGGAGCCGCAATTCGACATCGGCCCGCTCGGCCATGGGGGAGAGGTTTTGCGCAACGGAACGCACAAGGGCGACCAGATCAACGGGTTCCTTGGGACGTTTGCGTTCGTTTTCCTCGACCCGCGAGAGAGACAGAAGATCATCGACCAACTTGGTCATGCGGCCTGCTTCGCGCTCCATGATCCCTAGAAAACGGTCCCGCGCCTTGGCATCATCCTTGGCCGGACCGCGCAGCGTTTCGATAAAGCCGACCATAGCGGTCAAAGGCGTGCGCAGCTCGTGACTCAGGTTGGCGACAAATTGGCGACGCATTTCGCCTGCACTGGCGAGAGGGGAAAGGTCCTCGAAAGTGAGAAGGACACCGTCTGCGGCCTTTTCACCAATTCCGCGCACATAAATGAGATAGTTGCGATCCGCCCCCTGCCCGCGCACCACGTAATGCGCCTCGCGCGGTTCGCCGTCTTTGAGCGATTTTTCGGCGGCTTCGATGACCGAAGGTTGGCGCAATGCTGTGTAAAAATGGCTCCCAACCAGCGTCTGCCCCAAGAGTTCGAGCGCGGCCGCATTCGCAGCGCTGATCCGATGCGGAGGCTCGATCAGGATCGCAGCGTGGGGGATACCGTGAATGATCATGCGGGCGAGCTCGAGTTCCATAAACCGATCCTTACTTAAAACGACAAACCCTTTGACGGCAAGCGCTCAAGGTTTCCCGCCTTTATGACAAGGCTAAGTTATGGAAATGTGACAGTTTCTATTCGAGCGGAATAAGCCCGTTGCGGAAACGCTCAGCGTTCCTTTGATAGTTCACTGCAGATTTCTCGAGCTTGGCGATGGTTTCCGCGTCAAGGGCACGCACGACTTTGCCGGGTGCCCCCATCACGAGAGAGCCGTCGGGGATCACTTTGCCTTCGGTGATCATCGCCCCTGCCCCGATCAGACAGTTTTTACCGACGACAGCGCCGTTCATCACCATAGCACCCATGCCGATCAATGAGTTGTCGCCGATGGTGCAGCCATGGAGCATGGCCTTGTGGCCAATGGTGACATTGCGCCCAATGGTCAAAGGAAAGCCCATGTCCGTGTGAAAGACACAGTTTTCCTGAACGTTACTGCCTTCACCGATGGTCAGCATTTCGTTATCGCCGCGCAGGGTGCAACCGAACCAGACCGAGGCTTTAGACGCCAGAGTCACCTTGCCGATGAGATGCGCGCCGGGGGCAACCCAAGCGTCCTCGGCAATCTCTGGGCGATGGCCTTCGAACTCGTAAAGCATCATTTCCCCTCGTATTCTTTGTTCAAGCGCCGCACGAAGTCGGTCAGATGCGGCTGGCGCTCGCGGCGGAGCCGCTCGGCGCTCAGGATGGTGCGCAATTCCTCTTCACAGCGGTCAAGGTCGTCGTTGACGAGCACATAGTCATATTCGGCCCAATGGCTCACTTCGGCAAGGCTCTTGGACATGCGCCCGTTGATCACCTCGTCGCTGTCCTGCCCGCGCGAGCGCAGACGGTGCTCCAGCTCGACCATCGAAGGCGGCAGGATAAAGATCGAGATGACGTCTTTGCCGAGGCTGGAGTTTCTGATCTGTTGGCCGCCCTGCCAGTCGATGTCGAAGAGCGTGTCGTTGCCCGCAAGCATAGCGGCTTCGACGGGGCCGCGCGGGGTGCCGTAGAAATTGCCGAACACCTCGGCATGTTCCAGCATCTCGCCCTTGGACACCATGTCTTCAAAAGCCTCGCGGGTGCGGAAATAATATTCGCGACCGTCCTCTTCCCCCGGACGCGGCGCACGCGTGGTCGCCGAGACGGAAAAACGGATCGAGGGGTCCCATTTTCTCAGGCGCGTGGTCAGCGTTGATTTCCCTGCCCCCGAGGGCGACGAGACGATGATCAAAAGTCCGCGACGGTTCTGCACTTGGGACATCATTTACTCCACATTCTGGATTTGCTCGCGCATCTGGTCGATGACCGCCTTAAGGTCAAGCCCGATCGCGGTCAGACCTTTGGCCTGAGATTTGGAGCAAAGAGTATTTGCCTCGCGGTTGAATTCCTGCGCGAGAAAGTCGAGCTTGCGCCCCGAAGCGCTCGTGCTCGCCACAAGATCGCGCGCCGCTTTGATATGGGCGCGCAGTCGGTCGAGCTCTTCCGTCACATCCGCCTTTACGGCAAGGAGCGCGATTTCTTGGGCAACGCGCGTCTCGTCCACATCCCCGAGGGCCTCTCGCACAAAGGCAAGGGATTTGCGAAGCGCGGCAATATGATCGGCGGCGCGCGCTGCGAGCTCGTCACTTGCGGCCAGAACACAGGTTTCGATCTGCGAAAGCTGGCTCAGAATAACGGCGGCAAGCTGTTTGCCTTCGGCGGCACGCATCTCGACAAAGGCCGCAAGAGCGGATTCGAAATCGGCCACCACAGCGGCTTTGAGCGCTTCAGGGTCCTCTTGTTCCGATGACATGACAAGGACGCCGCGCTGCGAGAGGACATCGGCGGCGGTCGGTTGGGCCAAGGTGACGCCCATCTCGAAGGCGCGCTCCTGCACTTGTTCAAGCGCCTTCAGGACGGCGATCATTGCGGTTTCGTCGACCCGAAAGCCCGCATCTCCCTCGCCTTGGCTCAGGCGCAGGTTCACCGAGACATTCCCGCGCGACAGGGTTTCGCCCAGCCTCTTGCGCACCAGAATTTCCAGCCCCTCGATACTGTCGGGAAGACGCAGACGCAGATCCAGCCCGCGTCCGTTGACGCTCCGGATCTCCCAGACCCAGGAGGTGCGTCCCAAAGCACCTGAAATGCTTGAAAATCCTGTCATCGAGTGCATGAGGCCGCTCCACATTTTTCGTCATGCCCACCTAGCCGCAAACGCCACGTTTGGGCAACCCGGGTTGCCATGCGTTAACCCCTTAACACTTTATTAGTCGTATAGGTACAGGACGCGATTTAAGTGTGAATAAAGAGTTAAGGGATTACGCCATGCCGATCATACCCCATCAGACCGAGGAAGCTCGGGACGCCAAAGTGCTTATGACGCTTGAAACCTATTGGAGAGCGCTTGCGGTCTCGCGGCGGCTTCCTGCGCGCACACAAGTTGATCCCCGCGACATCGACCAAGCGCTTCCCTTTTCGATGATCCTTGAAGAGGTCTGTTCGGGCATTGCGCGGATTCGTGTTGCAGGACAAAAGGTTGCGAGCCGTTTTGAATTCGATACGCGCGGGATGCCGCTCAGCGCGCTTTTTGCGTCCGAGGCAGCATCGAGGCTCCAAGAGCTGTTGGGCGAGGCCTTTGCGCAACCTGCCTTGGTGTCGGCTCCGCTTACCAAAGGGGGCGAGTTGCTCCTTTTGCCGCTCGAAGATCGCTTCGGAGCCCCTACGCGGGCCCTATGCGGTGTGTCCTTCGGAACGGCCGATGGACTGCTGGCCTTTGATCCTGAGAGCCCCTTGCGCATCGTGCCTGTCGACGAAGCCCTGCAAAACAAAAGGCCGACCCAGAGGCCGGCCCTTCGATTGGTTGTGAACAACGCTTAGGCGGAAGCGGCAGCCATCATGCTTGAACGGCGCGCGGAAAGCTCTTCTGCCACAAGGAAGGCAAGTTCCAGCGACTGCGACGCGTTGAGACGCGGATCGCAAGCGGTGTGGTAGCGATCGCTCAGATCCTCGTCCGTCACAGCGCGCACGCCGCCTGTGCATTCGGTCACGTCCTTACCGGTCATTTCGAAGTGAACGCCGCCGGGGATGGTTCCTTCGGCGTTGTGAACGGCAAAGAACTCGCGCACTTCGCGCAGCACGCT
>JALRIK010000033.1:24720-24966 GCA_023255435.1 Marivivens sp. | reverse complement strand
CACGCAGGTAAGCGTATACGCGATCAATTTCACGCCACTTTGCATCATTTGCAGCTTTTTGATCTGGCCTCTTATCCAATAGGACAGCCTCGATTGCTTTCCCAACCTCTTGATCACCAAATGGTGGCGACAAATGCACCAATTGAGCGAGGGTCTCCCGATCTCTGGTTCGCAACCATCTATCTTTCAGCAATTCATACTCACTGTTGAAGAATAAGTTCTTGGTATCACCCCGTGACATAATCT
>JALRIK010000033.1:0-24710 GCA_023255435.1 Marivivens sp. | reverse complement strand
GACGTTCCTCAAGCAAGTCTGAGCGTTGATAAGCCGCATCCAAGCTCTTGGCTTGGTGTGCCTTCACAAAGTCAGCGACAATCTTACGAACGCCATTTTCTGCCATCCACGACCCTAGCGTTGCCCGCAGGCCGTGCACCGTAACATTCGCAAAGTCCTTCATCGCATACAACATAGCGTTTTCTGACATGACTTTGTCTTTGTTGTTTCCCAAAACATATCGACGATCACCCGATGTGCCCTTCAGCTCTCGAAGGAGCTCAATCACTTGGTCACTCAACGGTTGCCTATGCTCTTTGCGCATTTTCATCTTCTCGGCGGGGGTCACCCAGATCGCTCTTTCCAAATCAATATGCGCCCACTCCATGTGCCTAACCTCATTGGTGCGCTTGCCAGTAAGAAGAACGAGCATAAGGCCAAAACGGGTTTGATCTCGCAAACCCTGGTGTGCCTGCAACCATCGCCAAAATGCTGGTGCCTGCTCGGGTTCAAGGGCGTCAAAGTGGCGTTCAACATAATTTTGCTTGGGCATCGACCGCACCGGGGGACAGGGGTTAAAGTCGATAAACTCTTGATCCACCGCAAAGTCGAATATCCGCTCAACATTGCCGCGTAGTTTCTTGCCTGAGGGCGGCTTATTGAGCCACATATCCTTCAGTGCCTCCACAATCTCTCGGCGCTTGATCTGATTGATAGGACGCGTCCCCATGATCGGGAACACATAGTCCTCTAATTGTTGAATGACTTGGCGCTTATAGGCGCCTTCAGACAGGCCATCTTTGAGATGGTTCTCATACCAATCGCGGGCGACCTCCTCAAAACTGGGAGGACTATCCGCGGCAGCCATGCGTCCCGTCATCACATAGCGTTGCAGGCCAAGTGGGTCAGTCGTAACCCCGAGCGCAGCTTTGATCACTTGAGCGCTATACCCTGCCCCAACCAAGCCTTTGATCACACCTGAAAGCTGTCGTGCGACGTCAGACTTCATATCTGGCCAAGCACCAAGCGTTATATTCGCGCGCTTACCACCAATGGTAATCCTGCACACCCAGGACATTCGGCCACTCGCACGGCAGAACACATAAAGATTGGGAGTCCCATCTGGCACCCATTGCTCAACGTGCTGCTGTGCAAGGACTTCCAATTCACGAAACTTGAGCGCCATATCGTATACCAATCGTAGCCAAATAACTTGGGACACGATACACGGATCGAGACACAATGGAATACACAATCTATGTAAAACAAAGACTTATATACATACTGGGACAAGATGAAACAAACTTCAGAATTCCCTACGGGCTGCCACTTTTCCCTTTAAAATTAGAATTTTCCCTGACGCATGAAGCGCTTCGCGTGTCTATGACGTTTGATGTCATTTTCGGGCCTTGGGGATTACGACCCCAAAGCCCTTTGCCGCAAAGCCCTCAGGAATGGTGCGCCTTGCCCTCTGCATCGAAGAGAACGACTTGAGAGGGGTCAAACGTCAGGTGCACTTTGTCACCCGTCTGAACCCCAGACCGACCGCTGTCTTGAGCGACAATCTGGGTGCCGTCGGGCAGCACTGCGTAAACCAGTGTCCTATCTCCCAGACGCTCTACGACGCGCACATGTGCCGGTAATCCATCGGCAGTATCAGAAATTCGGATCGCTTCGGGCCGTATTCCGAGTTCAAAGGCGCCGAAGTTCGAAAGCGCGATGTTCGTTTCAAGTGTCAGCCCATCGGAAGTGACGAAATTCGCGCCTGTTTTCCCTTGTGACGTGGTGCCCGAAAGAAAGTTCATCGCCGGACTGCCGATAAAGCTCGCAACGAATTTGGTTGCGGGGGTATTGTAAACCTCTAACGGCGTTCCGATCTGCTCGATCTTGCAGTTGTTGAGGATCACGATCCGATCCCCCAAAGTCATCGCCTCGGTTTGATCGTGCGTCACATAGATCATCGTCGACTTCATGCGCTGATGAAGCTCGGCAAGCTCGACACGCGTTCGCACCCTGAGTGCGGCATCGAGGTTGGACAGAGGCTCGTCGAACAGTAACGCGGCCGGTTCCTTGACGATCGCCCGCCCGATAGCCACGCGCTGGCGTTGCCCGCCCGAGAGTTGCGCAGGCTTGCGATCAAGCAAGGCACTGATTTCAAGCACATGCGCCGCTTCTTCCACCCGACGTTTGATTTCGTCGGGCGCAAGACGGATGTTCTTGAGACCGAAGGCCATGTTTTCCCGAACGGTCATATGGGGGTAAAGCGCATAGTTCTGGAACACCATTGCGACGTTCCGCTGACCGGGGGCCAAATCCTGACTGACTTTTCCGTCAATCAAAAGCGTTCCTGAATCGATGCTCTCCAATCCTGCGATCATCCTTAGAACGGTCGATTTTCCTGACCCCGAAGGACCGAGGAAAACCACGAACTCGCCCGAATGGACATCCAGAGACAACCCCGAGATCACCTCGACTGCACCAAAACTCTTGGAGATATTTTGAAGCGAGATATCTGCCATGTTCTATCCTTTATCCCTTGATCCCGGCGGAAAGTGTGATGGCCGTGGTCACGCGGCGCTGGAACAACAAATAGGCAAAAGCGACCGGAAACCCTGCGAGCACGGCGGCGGCAAGCTGGCGCGCATAATAGACACCGAAGGCATCACTGACCTGTGTGATCCCGACGGTGATCGTCATCATTTCGTTCTTGGTGACGGCAAGGAACGGCCAAAGGAAGGCGTTCCACGACCAGATGAACGACACGATGGCAAGCGCAGTCGTCACGCCCCAATTCATCGGCATATAGACTTTGAAAAGAGTTCCGAACTCGCTGGCATTGTCCATGGCCGCAGCCTCGCGAAAGTCCTTCGGCACTTGGTCAAAGAACTGTTTATACACGATGATCACAACAGGATGGATCAACTGGGGCAGGATGATCCCAGCCCAAGAGTTCAAGAGCCCCATATTCGCGACCAGCACAAAGTGGTTGATGATGAGAACCTGTGTCGGGACCATAAAGCTTGCCAAAATCAACCAATAGAGCGTGCGGCGAAACGGGAACCGAAGCTGGCTGATGGCATAGCCCGCGAACATCGACGTGCTTACCGTCAGAACCGTTACACCAAGCGCCGTGACGATCGAATTGATATACCACCTCCCGATCTGGGTCTCGGTCAGGGCGAACCAGTAATGGTCAAAGGTCAGAGTTTCGGGCCACAATTCGATATAGGGCCTGACAACCTCGTCTTCGGGTTTGAGCGAACTGACGATGCCCCAATAAATTGGAAACGCCCAGATGATGGCACAGAGCAGCGTAACGACGGTGATAATCCCGCCAAACAGATTAAGCTTCTGAAGTCGACCCGAAGTCATGAGCGTTTCTCCGCAAAGCGCATCAGTTGGAAATTCAGGACCGAGACGATGATCACGATGATGAAGAGGACGATTGCAATCGCTGCAGCGCGTCCGCCGTCATTGCTCACAAAGGCGCGCTGGTAGATGTAATACACCATCACCAAATTGTCGTTCGGACGTCCTCCGACCGAGAAGAGATAGACTTGGTCAAAGATTTTAAGCTGCAAGATCAACTGGATCGTCAGGACAAGCGCCGTAACGGGCCACAACAGCGGCCATGTGATACGTCTGAACAAAGTCCATCTATTGGTGTTGTCGAGCGAAGCCGCTTCATAAATCTCATTCGGGATCGAGCGTAGCCCCGCGAGAAACAAGAGGATGGAAAACCCCGAGGTCCACCAGACCGTGACCATTGCGACCGCGGGCATGAACCACCCCGTCACCTTGAAGATCGGAACGCGATCAATTCCCATCAAATCGAAGAGATGCATCGCGATGCCGAACTGGAAATTCAAGGTCCAGTCCCAGAGACGATACACAACGGAGACAGGGAGAATATAGGGGAGAAAGAAAAGCGCCAGAACGATGGCCTGAAGTCGTCCCTGAAGTCGGCTAATACCCAGTGCGATCGCCAGAGCGACGAAAGTGCCAGGAATGACAGAGAGCAGGACGAAATAAGCCGTATTCCAGAAGGCCGTATCGAACCTGCGATCGTTCGGGAGGCGTGTGTAATTTTCCAAACCGACCCACTCGCCCTTGCCGATCAAGGGGGCGTCGGTGAAGGACAACAAGAACATGTCGATTGTCGGATAGACGAAAATCAACGAGTAGATAGAGAGGAAAGGAAGAATGAGGATGAACGCGACCAGAGCCTCTTTTTTGCGATCACGGATCATGCGGCGTGCCCCTACCCTCAGAATTGCGTCAGTGGTTCGTTGCAGTCGAAGGCAGGACGACGCTTCACGCCGTCCTGCCTCTGATTTTACATGTCGTTGAGATCTTCAGTGATACTCGCCACTGCCTCGGCAGGGTCCAATTCACCGTTGAGCGCCGGCACGAAGTACGTCGACATTACGTCGAAGATCGGTCCTGCGACACCCGCAAGCGGGGTCTTGGGATCATAGATCATATTCGCGGTCAGGCTCGAATAGGTGGCATTGGGTTCCATCGCCTTGTATTCAGCCGAGTCCGTCACGGCCTTGTAGGCAGGAATGTGACCTGCAGTCGCCCAGAAGAGCGATTCTTTCAAAATCCCCGAAATGACCTTGAGCACGGCAGCACGCTTGGCGGGATCTTCTGCGCTTCCTGCAGGGATCGCAAAGACGTGGCTGTCCGAATAGGTTGCCGGATGGTCAAAGATAACGGGAAGCTCGACCGCACCCCACTCGAACAGTTTGCCCTGCGCATGAAGGTCGGTCATCGTCGGGACTTCCCAGACACCGTTGATCATCATCGCAGCTTCGCCGCTGGTAAAGAGCGCCACGGTCGCGGGATAGTCGGTATAGGTGGACTGAAGACCCGCCGTGGTCCATTCCTGCAGGACTGCTAGGGCATTCTCAAGTTTGGCGGCGTTGTCACCGACAAGGAAATCACCGTCCGTAAGCAATTCGCCGTCCTGCTGGCCGACAAGCGAATAAATCGTGCGGAACATGAAGTTACCGTCAGCCGTCACAGAACCGAGCGGGAATTTAACCTTCCCACTATCGGCAATTGCCTGAAGCATCGCGGTAAATTCTTCGCGGCTTCCCATCCCGACGGGTGTTCCATCGGCATTGAGCTGCCCTGCGGCACCGAGAATGTCCTTGTTATAATATAGAACGATCGGGTGGGTATCGAGCGGCACACCGTAAATCTTGCCGTCGGGGCCCGTGACACCATCCCAGATCTGGGCAGCGAAATCGTCCTGACCAAAGCCCATTGCGGCCCAGTCTTCGGGGGTGATTTCATCGAGGACCCCTTGCTCGAGTGCAAGCGGGATGCGCGAGGCGTGATAGGTCATCACATCGGGCGCTTCGCCCACCGCGACGGATGTCTGAACTTTGGTATAGAAGGGAACGCCCCACTCGAGTGTGGTTGCGTCAATCTTGACTTCTCCGGCGTTGGCTTCGTTGAAGTCAGAAATCAACTGCTTCATACGGACACCATCACCGCCGCCAAGGAAATCCCACCAAACGACGGTTTCCTCGGCTTGGACGGCACTTGCCATCAACCCGGCAAATGCAATCGCGACATACTTGTTCATTGTAAGTCCTCCCTTTTTTGTCCGGCTTGAAAACCGGTACTGGCGAAATGCTACACCAAACATCGATTCTTTCAACGGATTTGTGGGTATGTACCACAAATCGTGATATACTACATCTGAACCCTTACGACAGAGTAGCTATAGGGCGGCAGGGACAGCGAAAGACCGCCCGCCGTAATCTTCGCTCCATCCCCTTGCTTTGGAACAACTTTATTCGGCTCCTCCGCCGTGTTCCGAGCCTCGAGATCATCATGCTTGAGGATCGTATGCTCAACCGATTTGGGGCTACCGAACCGCTCGATGGCGAGATCAATATCGAGATGTTCGGTTCCGTTGCGGTTAACCGCAAAGAATGTCAGCGTTCCGCTTGCCGCATCATGAACGCCCGAAATATCGAGATAAGATACATTGGCAGCAACCGCCGCATCATAGGTCGGACAATCCACATCCAGATTCAGCGCGGTTCCACGGCCCAACGTCGAAGCGAACTTGAACGGGTAAAAGATCGTCTGACGCCAAGACGTGCCGCCCGGAACAGTCATAATGGGTGCGATCACGTTCACGAGCTGCGCGATACAGGCGATCCGCACCACATCCGAACGGCGGATGAACGTGTTCAGAATACACCCGACCTGAAGCACATCCTCGAAGGTATAGATATCCTCGAGCAGCGCAGGTGCATGCGGCCAATCCCATTCGGCCATGCGTTTGGCATCGTTCTTGCGCTCGTGATACCAGACGTTCCATTCGTCAAAACTGATCTTTACATCACGCTTGGAGCGGGATTTCGATTTTACATAGTCGATCACCCCCGAAACCGTCCCGATATAGCGATCAAGCTTTTCAGGAAGCGCAAGGAACTCTGCCGTGTTCTTTTCGTAGTTCTCGAAATACATGTGGAGCGAGATGTAATCGACCTGATCATAGGTTTGCTCGAGAACGGTCGCTTCCCACTGCGGATAGCTTGGCATTTCCGAGTGCGAAGACCCACAGACAACAAGCTCAAGCGACTTATCAAACGATCTCAGTGCCTTAGCCGTTTCATTGGCAAGACGACCGTATTCAAGCGCTGACTTGTGACCGATTTGCCAAGGCCCGTCCATCTCGTTGCCGAGGCACCACAACTTGACACCCCAAGGATCGGCGCGCCCGTTCTTTTTGCGAAGATCGGACCAATAGCTTCCACCCGGGTGGTTCACATATTCCACAAAGGCACGCGCCTCGTCCAAACCGCGCGAGCCAAGGTTCAGCGCAAGCATCATCTCGGTATTCGCCTTTTCGGCCCAATCGGCGAACTCGTGGATACCGACCTGGTTCGACTCCGACGTGCGCCAGGCAAGATCAAGCCGCGTCGGACGGTTTTCTTTGGGGCCGATACCGTCTTCCCAATTATAGGCCGAAACAAAGTTACCGCCGGGATAGCGACAGATCGGAGTGTCCAGTTCCCGCACCAGATCTATAACGTCGCGACGCATCCCGCTGTCATCCGCCTGCGGGTGATCGGGTTCATAGATCCCAGTATAGACCGCCCTCCCGAGATGTTCGAGGAAAGAGCCATAGAGCCTGTTGTCAATTTCAGAGATTGTATAGCGGCTGTGAGCCGTGACGCGAGCTTTCATCGACCATCACCCATTCATATCGAAAGTTAAGGTTTGTACCGTTAGTTCCGATATGATTGTGGCGAGTCTTGCGTTCAGTCAACGATTCATTTCACCGAAGACGCATTATGATGTCTTGGTCATAGTTCCCGAAACCACGGCCAAAGATGTTGATCCCGCCGGGATGGGCGGCATCATCCCGCACGCCGATCCGCATCCGGATCGAGCGATGGGCATCGATATCAAGATCGCCGATCTTGGTGCTCGACACCTTCATTCCATCGACAAATGTGCCCTTGCTATTGATGCGCCAGGTTTTGAGTTTGCCGTATTGAGACCCAGAGAGTTTCCACCATTTTGGAGTGTAAACCCCTCTTTTATCACCGAAATCTCCCGGAGAGGTCCAAGTCGCGACGTGGACGCCGTTGACCTCGAGGAAAATGTCGGACGGCCAATCCGCGCTCGTTCCCGGAACCTCTGAAGACAGCTCCATCGAAAATTCGACTTCGCTCGGAGTGAGGTTTTTCAGCTTCGCGTTATTGGGGAATTGATACTCAACATAACCGCTGTTGAACCACAAAAGCCCCGCGCGCATCCGCTCGGGTTCGAGGAACGTATTTGGCACATCCAGCAGGCCGATCACCCCATCGGTCGAACACAATCCACAAGGCGAGGAAATCTCGCACCGTGAATAAAGACCGAGAGGCATGGAAACTTCGATATCGTTCTCGGCTTGCTCGGGGCGGACTTCGTGAAACGCGATCAGGATTTCGCGAAACCGCGACTCGCAAATCTTCTGGCTGCCTTTTTTTGCCTTTTGAGAGGTCGTTGCAACTAATCCAACATCTTCAAGGACTTGGAGATTGGACGATACGGTAGACTGGGGCAAATCCAGCGCAGCAGAAATCTCGTTCACGTTCATCGGACCTCGGGTGTCCAAGGTTTTGAGGATCGAGACGCGGATCGCGCTCGCCAACGCTTTGACCACATCAAGATTTTGCTCCGGATCAACCAACAAGAACCGATTGGTCACTGTATTCTCCTTCAAAGGTAACAAATCTTTCATATCAATAATGGTGATATTTAAAAAGTAAAAAAACCACCGACCGAAACCGGATCGAGTTTCAACCACGCGAGAGGATTTTGTCGGGCTTTTTCGCCTAGCGCCCCGAAGCTCCGGTCACGCGAAAGCGCGCTTCGAACCCAGTAGGAGAGGAACGACGCGGAGAGCGGATGTCGAACGCACCGCCCGTGCGCTCGGCAATGGAGCGCACGATCGCAAGTCCGAGACCGCTCCCCGTGGATTGGGTCCCGTCACCGCGCTCGAACCGATGTGTGAGCCGCGCGAGTGTTTCTTCGGGCACCACGGGACCCTCGTTCGAAACCGTAAATGTGCCGTCGGCACTCAGGACAACTTCGATAGGTGCATCGACCTGCCCGTGGCGGACGGCATTTTCGACAAGATTGCGCAGGATTATGGCCAGCGCATCGGGTTCAAGGTCGGACAAAACGGCAGTGTCGGGGAGAGAAAGGACTATGCGGGCGGGTGCAGCGGTGCGTCTCAGATCGTCGATAATCAGCTCTGTGATCGGCCGAAGATCCGCTCTGTCGTTTCGGCGCAGTTTTGCGCCCTCGGCCCTTGCCAATTGCATCAAACGTTCGGCAAGCCGCGTCAGCCGCTTGAGCGTTGTTTCGATCTCGCCTGCACGTGCCTTGGCCTCGGGATCGGATGTTTCCGACTGAAGCCGCTGCGCCTGAGCGATTGCACCCGCCAAGGGGGTCCGCAATTCATGTGCCGCGTTTGCTGCAAAGCTGCGCTCTGCAGCAAAGGCCGTTTCGAGCCGACCAAGAAGCCCGTTAAGCGTTTCAGCAAGCGAGGCAATTTCGGTCGGAAGATCATCGGTATTGATTGGGCTCAGATCACGTTCGCTCCGCGCGGACAGCCGCATCCGATAGCGGCGTACGGGCGCAAGGCTGGCACGAACGGCAAAGACGATCGCACCAAGGGCAAGCGGCAACATGATCAAAAGCGGAAGCCCCAAACCCCGCTGGATTTCGTGGGAAACACTGGCACGATGCTCCAAAGGTTCGGCCACCGTAATTCTAATCGTCCCTTTCACCGCTTCGTCGCTATAGAGGCGGTGACTGTCAGTCGTCGAGAACCCCACCCCGCGCCATTCGGCAAAAGTATCGGGATCGGCTGTATGGGATTGCAGCAGGATACGGCCCCGCTCGTCAGTGACCACATAGGTGAAGAACTCGGTATGATCGCTGATGGCGGCAACGCGCTGGTTGATCCCCTCTTCCTCGCGGCTGAGAATATCCACCACAGCCAAAGGAAGGATACGCTGCGCCGTCTCTTGCAGCGCCGAGTCGAACACCTCTTCGATTTCGCTCCGCGCGATATAGGCGGTCACATTCGCCGCGGCGACCCATACGACAGTAAGGGCCAAACCCAGCCAAAGCATCAAACGGCCCTGAACGCTCTTGGTAAACCTCATGCACGCCCCAATCGATACCCAAGACCACGTTCGGTCTCAATCACCGACGCTCCCAGCTTTTTCCTCAGCCGACTGACATGCACTTCGATCGTGTTGCTTTCGATCTCGGCCCCAAAATCATACATCTTACCTTCAAGCTGCGCTTTAGAGAGCAATTGACCCGGGCGCGAGAGAAACACCTCGAACAAGGCCCATTCCCGTGCGGTCAGGGACACGGATTTTCCATCCCGATAGACACTATGGGCAGCCAGATCGATCTCGAGCGCGCCATGTTTGACAATAGGATTGGGATTGCCGGCATAGCGCCGCGCCACCGACCCAATCCGCGCGGAAAGCTCGGCGAGATCGAACGGCTTGACCAGATAATCATCCGCCCCCGCATTAAGACCGTCGATGCGGTCGCTGATCTGGTCCAGCGCTGTCAGAATGATTACGGGCGTCACATCCCCCTTGGCCCGCAGGCGGCGGAGAAAGGGAATACCGCGACCGTCAGGCAACATCAGATCAAGGAGCACAAGATCGAAACCCGTTGTGGCAATCGCGTCTTGGGCGACGTCGAGGCGCTGAACCCAATCGATCGAATGACCATCGGCGGCAATCTGGTCGCGCACCGCAGCGCCGAGGATCATATCGTCTTCGATCAGTAATACTCTCATGTCCCGTTGCCACCTTTCGCGCTTGTTTCCTCTTATAGGATCAAATCCTCCTGACACACACCTGAAGAAGAACACCTGCTCTCTTCAGCTTGGCGTCAGGTTGAAGCTCTATCCTTGGGTCAAAGACGGCCCCAACTTGGAGAGTGGCCCATGCAAAAGACCATTGCAATTCTTGCTTTTCTGACTGCCTCGGTCGCAGGGTCCGCCCAAGCCGAAGAAGGTTGCTTTGTGCCCATGTCGAACTGGAAGCCGCGCGAAGCTGTGGTCAAACTTGCCGAAGAACGGAGCTGGGACGTGCGCCGCATCAAGATCGATGACGGGTGCTACGAGATCAAAGGGCGCGACGCAGAGGGCCGCGAAATCGAAGTGAAACTCCAGCCCGACACGTTGCAGATCGTCGAATTCGAGTTCGAAGAAGAACATGAAGACGACCGCAGGGACGACGAGTCCCACTGACCCACATTCACCATTTCAAGCCTCGGTATGCCCCGCTGCCCCCGCGGCGGAAAGATGCGTTTCGTGCGTTGAAGACCCACCTGACGCCAAGCTGAAGCAGAAAGGTGTCGCGCTTCAGGAACTGCTCAGGTCCAGACCCCAAGTCTAGGCCATCACATCACAGGAGACACGCTCATGACTTCCCGAACCATCCTTTTTCTCTCTGCGACCGCTCTCGGCGCGACCCTTGTCCTTCCCGCTTTTGCAGCGAATGCGCCAATCGGCCACGGCCTGACCTCTTGCGATGGTGTCTGCGCCGCCGTGCTTGAACCGTTGGACGCGGTGCCTCTCGTCCGCGTCAGCGATGATCACGACGAAGAGGATGATGATGACGATCATGGACGTCGTCACGATGACGATGACGATGACTGCGAGGGCGACGGGCACGGCTGGCGGCTCTTTTCGCGGGGCGATGATGATGAAGACGACTGCGAAACGCCACGCGGCCAGAATGCCCCCAATTCGATGAACTCGGGCACGCCGCCCGCAAACGGTCTCTTCGGCAATGGCGCCGCCCCAAAAGCCGTAACCAACTGATCGACTCATACCAAAAAGTCGGGTGCCCACGGCATCCGACCCATTTCCAAGGATATTCTCATGAAATCTCTCATTGCGACCCTCGCTCTTACCACTGCACTCACCCTTCCTGGACTGGCGATGGCTCGGCCCGTGACCCTCAGCACGACTATGAACAACTATGGCGGCAACGGGGCTTATCTCGCGCTTTATGTTACCGATGCGTCGGGTGCCTATGTCGGCAGCCTCTGGATGGCGGGCGGTAAATCCAAATATTACAAGCACCTGACCGATTGGGCCGCCGCAACGGGCGGCAATACGGCGGAAATCAACGGCATCACGGGCGCAAGCGTCGGGTCGGGCCGCACTCTGGATATTTCGCTCGATCTGGCGGACGCCCTCTTTGACGCGGGTTATACACTTCACATTGACGCAGCGGTCGAGGATTACCGCGATAGTCCGAACGAGATTGCAGTGCCACTGACAAGCGATGGCTTCGGCAAATCCGTTCAGGGGCGTCGCTATATCTCCAGCTTCACCTATCGCTAAGAGGGGCAACCCATGATCCGTTCGCTTCACCGCTGGCCTGGACTGATTGCCCTTGTTCTTGTCACCGTCCTTGCGCTCAGTGGTGCGGCGCTCTCGGTCTTTCCTGCCTATGAACGCTTGACCGCGCCCAGCGCCGTTGCGGAGCAAAGCGTTGCCGATCTGGCGGCCCGCGTGGCCGCCGCCCATCCGGGTCTTGAGGAAATCCGACGATCCCCTTCCGGTCAGATCACCGCTTGGTGGTTCAAAGACGGAGCTCCGGGTTCAGCACTCATCGATCCCGCAACAGGACTGGATATCGGTTCCGCCGATCCGAACCCTGTGGAGCGCTGGCTCACCAATTTGCACCGTTCTCTCTTTCTGGATGATGCAGGACGGCTTGTGGCCGCTGCAGGTGCGGGTGCAATGCTTGTGCTCACCCTCTCTGGTGCGGCACTCGTCGCACGGCGGACAGGGGGCTGGCGGCGCTGGTTCTCGCGGCTCAAGGGCCCGAAGGCCGGACGGCTTCATGTCGAGATCGCTCGCGTCGCTGTTGTCGGCCTTGCTCTCTCGGCTGCGACCGCGCTTTGGATGACTGCCTCCACGTTCGATCTTTTGCCCGACAGCGCTCCGACCGCCTCACAGCCCAGCAGCGTCAGCGGACTGACCGACTACCCGCTCGGCAACATGCCCGCACTTCGCAGCGTCTCGCTCGACGGGTTCCGCAAGTTGAGCTTTCCTTACGAGTCCGATGCACAGGATGTTTTCACCCTCTCGACCGATGCGGGGATCGCTCTGATCGATCAGGGCACGGGCGAGACACTTTCCTCGGCCCCGCTTTCGACCGCGCAAAATATCAGCGAGACGATTTATCTGCTGCACACGGGAAAAGGTGCGGCCACTCTCGGGCTGATCTTGGGGATCATCGCTTTGAGCGTGCCTGTTATGGGAACCACAGGCGTATTGATCTGGATCGCAGCGCGACGGGGACGCCCCCGCTTCAAGCAGAACGCTCCCGCAGGTCACGCCGAAACCGTTGTCCTTGTCGGCTCTGAAGGCGGGAGCACTTGGGGCTTTGCGGTCACGCTCGCCAAGGCTCTGGCCCAAGGCGGTCACTCGGTCCACATCGGCCCGATGACGGGTTTCGATCCGACGCGCTTTGCATCCGCCAAGCGCTTCCTCTTTCTTGCAGCAACCTTCGGTAACGGTGACGCACCGAGTTCGGCCAAAGGGTTTCTGGACCGCCTCAATGCGCTGGAAAAGCGCTCCTCTGCCCCCTTTGCCGTTCTGGGGTTCGGGGACAGAAGCTTTCCCGCATATTGCGCTTTTGCGCAGGAGGTGGACCTTGCCCTGCGGGCCAAGGGCTGGGATGCGCTTTTGCCCTTCGAGACGGTCGACCGCCAGTCATCACAGGACTTTGCCCGCTGGGGGCGCGCACTCGGTGATGCGATGGGGCTCCCGCTCGAATTGAACCACCAACCGTTGCCACCCAAAACCGAGAAACTGGAACTGGTCTCGCGCCGCGACTATGGGGCGGCTGTTCAGGCACCGACCGTGATCCTGCGCTTCGCCCTACCCAAGCGCTCGCTTTGGGCGCGCATGACGGGCCAAGGTTTTTCGCGCTTTCAGGCGGGGGATCTCATCGGCATCGTGCCGCAGGGTTCGCGTCTTCCCCGATTTTATTCACTTGCGTCGGGCGCACGCGATGGATTTGTGGAAATCGTCGTCAGAAAGCACCAAGGCGGCTTGTGCTCGGGCCAACTCCTCTCGCTCGAAACGGGGGATACGGTCGAGGCGTTCCTTCGGCGCAATCCGAATTTCCATGCAGGGCGCGAGCGCTCGCCGCTTCTTCTCATCGGCGCAGGAACGGGCGTAGGTCCCTTGGCGGGCCTGATACGGGGCAACCGCCACAAGCGCCACATGCACCTCTTTTTTGGGATGCGCCACGAAGACAGCGATTTCCTCTATGGAGAGGAACTTCCCCGATGGATCGAGGAGGGCAAGCTTGCAAATCTTACAACTGCCACGTCGCGGGGAACAAAGCCACTCTACGTTCAGGACGCTCTCAGAGCCGAGGCCCAAACGGTGATCAACGCCATCAACCAAGGCGCCAAGATCATGGTTTGCGGCGGTCGCGGCATGGCCCATGGGGTGAGCGAAGCCCTAGAGGACATTCTCGCTCCGATCGGACTGTCGACCGCCACTCTCAAAGCCAAAGGGAAATATGTCGAAGATGTCTACTGATCTCGTGCGCCATGCCCTCAACGGGCCGACGATGGGCACACGATGGAGCGCCTTGTTCTTTTCGGATACCTCGGTCGACACCGCCTTGCTTCAGGCAGAGCTTCAGGCGGCCGTCGACGCGGTGGACCGCCAGATGTCGACCTGGAAGGCGGACAGCGACCTGATGCAGCTCAACGCCGCCCCGATCGGAGAGTGGCGGCCCCTGCCATTTCATCTCCTGCGGGTGCTCGGTCTTGGGCTTGCTATCGGGCGCGCGTCAGGCGGAGTATTCGATATCGGCATGGGACAGGCCGTCGAGGCGTGGGGCTTTGGCCCATCCGACGCTGATCCATTGGCCATTCGCGCAGCGATGGATCACGCCCATTTGCCGACCCATGACGTTCTTGCGCTTGCAAACGGCCAAGCATGCAAACGGGCACCGCTCGCGATTGATCTGAACGGCATCGCCAAGGGCTATGGGGTGGATCTCTTGGCCGATGTGCTGGAGAGCCACGGCGTATCCAACGCTCTGGTCGGTATCGACGGCGAAATGCGCGCCTTGGGGCATCGACCCGATGGCACCGCTTGGACCATCGCCATCGAAGCCCCCGATTATGAGAGACGTGCACCCTTTTCGATGCTCGCACTGGAAGACGCAGCCGTCGCAACGTCTGGGGACTATCGCCATTGGATCACAGTCAAGGATCGCAGGCTGTCCCATACGATGGACCCGGCCCGCGGCGCGCCGCTTTTGCACGCGCCTGCCTCGGTCACCGTCATCGCCCCGACATGCGCCGAGGCGGATGCTTGGGCAACCGCTCTGATGGTGATGGGCGTGGACGAAGGACTTCGTTTTGCGCAGCAGGCGCAGCTTCAAGCGCTCTTTCTCACGCGCCAGCCCGACGGCAGCGTGCAGAGCGTTGGATCTGGCCCTCTCTTCGGGGACGCTGACAAGAACTGAGCCAAACTGTTTGACCTGACCAAAAAAAGCCGCGCGGAACCTGCCGCGCGGCTTTTGGTTTGAGATTGGCTCCCTCAGTCAGAGCGCGTTACTTACCCCAGCGCAAGGCAAGAACGTCCATCTCCTTCGACAGGGACAGCAAACGATCCTTGGTGCGCTGGCTCATCGGCTTGAGCGGATGACGCACATAGTCGGACTTGATGACCCCGCCTGCCTGCATCACGGTCTTGGCAGCCCGCAGCCCGCACTGACGGTTCTCGTGGTTGATGAGAGGAAGGCACTTTTGCCACTGCGCCAAAGCTGCATCGTGATTGCCCGCAAGATAGTCGATCACGATGGGGCGGATCTTGTCGGGCTGAAGTGCCGAAGTCATTGTGCCCGTGCACCCAGCATCGAGGTCAGCAAGAAGCGTCGCGGCCTCTTCACCGTCAAAGGGACCGACGATTGCGTCCCCGCCCTGTTCGATCAGAGCGGCAAGCTTGTCGGCGGCAAAGGGCACTTCGATCTTGAAATAGCTGACGTTCTCGAGCTCTTTGGCCATACGAACAAGAAGCGGCACACCAAGCGTGCAACCCGAAAGAGGCGCATCCTGCACCATGATCGGGATCGAAATCGCATCAGACACCGCTTGGAAATGCTCGTAAACACCTGCTTCGGCGGGAACGAGGCCAACCCCGTGATAGGGCGGCATCATCATGACCATAGAGGCCCCGAGCGCCTCGGCATTCTTGGCCCGTTTGACCACGATTTCGGTACTGAAATGGCTGATCGTAACGATCACGGGCACGCGGCCCGCAACATGCTCGAGCGACACTTTGGTCAAAAGCGCGCGCTCGTCGTCCGAGAGAAGAAACTGCTCGGAATAGTTTGCAAGGATACAGATCGCATCGACACCTTGGTCGATCATGCAATCGAGAACGCGGCGCATCCCCTCTTCGTCAACGCGGCCATCGGCGTGAAACGGGGTGGGAGCAACGGGCAGAATGCCTGTTAGAGCTTGTTTCATTCATCAATTCCTTAGTCGTTAAACGGCTCGACGCTGATACGGCGCCCAAGCGCGAGAGCGTCGGACACATGCACCATCGGGCGAAGATCCATGTCGATCTCACCTTGCGCGACGAGTTTGGCCATATTTGCGTAAAGACGCGGGTATTCCCCCGCGAGCGGATTGTCCGAAACGAGGGCATCTTCGACCCCGTCGATCTGGATACGCGCGCCTCCGTCGAGAAGCACAAGCGTTCCCTTGTCGGTCTCGGCCTCGATCATCCAAGTCTGCTCACCCGTCTGACGCCAGTCGAAAACGGCGGAGATTTCGGCACCATGGGGATGTGCGAAATGGAGTTCCGCACCGATGGGCGTTTGGCGATTGGACGGCACCTCGAGCGTGGCCGAAGCGAGATGGATGTTCACGGGCAATATCTCGGTCACGATCGAGAGCGCGTTGATACCGGGATCAAAGACCCCCATTCCGCCGGGTTCCCAGATCCAGTCCTGACCCGGATGCCAGCGGCGCACGTCCTCTTTCCAAGTGACCTTGAGGCGACGCAGCGTCTTGTCGGAGAGCCATGCCTTGGCGGCGGCAACCTTATCGGCTTCGCGGCTATGCCATGTGGCGTAAAGCGAAACACGGTGTTCCTGCGCAAGAGCCGTAAGGGCGTGACACTCGGCAAGAGTGGCGCCCGGTGGCTTTTCAAGCATCACATGGCGGCCCGCACGGATTGCGGCGGCGGCATATTCGAAACGCGGCACCGGCGGAAGACAGAGCGAGACGACCCGAATGTCGGACCGCTCCTCGAGCATCTTTGCAAAATCGGTAAAGGCCTCGACGCCTTCGACCGCGCCTTGACGCGAGACGGTCGCGGCGAGTTCCCAAACGGGAGAGGCCGCTATCGCGGGCACATGTTGATCAAGGGCGATCTTGCCGATGCCCACGAGTGCGATCTTCATCAATGCGAGTCCTTTCCGACATCGTTGCCGCGATGTCCGCGCAAAAAGTCGAGATCGGCTCCGGTATCCGCGCCTTGGACGTGGTTCTGGTGAAGCCAAGCATAGCCCGATGGCGCCTGCTCATGGCTGGGTTTCCAGGCCGCCAAACGACGGTTCAACTCCTCGTCGGAGATATCGAGATGGATACGGCGCTCGGTCACATCAAGTTCGATCATATCACCGTTCTGAACAACGGCGAGCGGTCCACCCGCCGCCGCTTCGGGCGAGGTATGAAGGATCACTGTGCCATAGGCCGTGCCCGACATCCGCGCATCCGAGATGCGAACCATATCGGTGATGCCCTTCTTGAGCACCTTGGGCGGGAGACCCATGTTGCCGACCTCGGCCATGCCCGGATAGCCGCGCGGGCCACAATTCTTGAGCACCAGAACACAGGTTTCATCGACGTCGAGCGCATCGTCGTTGATCTTGGCCTTGTAGTCGTCGATATCCTCGAAAACGACAGCGCGGCCGCGATGCTTCATCAGCGACGGCGTTGCCGCCGAGGGTTTGAGAACCGCCCCTTTGGGCGCCAGGTTCCCGCGCAGCACCGCGATGCCGCCCTGTTGGGTCAGCGCCTTGTCCAGCGGCAGGATCACGTCCTCGTTCCAGTTGACGACATCCTTGACCTCGTCCCAGATGGTCTGGCCCGAAACGGTGAGAGCGTCTTTATTGAGCTGTCCGCCCTCGCCCAGACGTTTGAGAACGACAGGAAGACCGCCCGCATAGAAAAACTCTTCCATGAGGTATTTGCCCGAGGGCATCAGGTTCACGATGGTCGCAACATCGCGCCCGCAACGGTCCCAGTCATCCAGCGTTAGATCGACGCCTGCTCCACCTACACGGCCCGCGATTGCAAGCAAATGAACCACAGCATTGGTCGAACCGCCGATCGCGCCATTGGTGCGGATCGCGTTCTCGAACGCGGCTTTAGTCATGATGTCCGACGGTTTCAGATCGTCCCTGACCATCTGCACGATGCGGCGGCCTGAAAGCTGCGCCATCACGCGGCGGCGGCTGTCGACGGCGGGGATCGCCGCGTTGCCGCTGAGCGCCATGCCGAGTGCTTCTGCCATCGACGCCATGGTCGAGGCGGTGCCCATGGTGTTGCAGGTGCCCGACGAGCGGGACATCGACTGCTCGGCCTCGAGGAATTCCTCTTGCGTCATCTCGCCTGCTTTGACTGCCTCGGAGAACTTCCAAAGATGGGTGCCCGAGCCGACGCGCTCGCCGCGGAAATAGCCGTTGAGCATCGGCCCGCCCGTCACGACGATAGACGGGATATCGGTCGAGGCCGCACCCATAAGCAGCGAAGGCGTTGTCTTGTCGCAACCGACAAGCAGAACTGCACCATCAATCGGCTGACCCCTCATCGCCTCTTCCACGGCCATCGCCGCAATGTTGCGATACATCATCGCCGTCGGGCGATAGGTGTTTTCCGAGGCCGAGAACACAGGAACCTCTACGGGAAAACCGCCCGCTTCCCAGATGCCCGCCTTTACCTTTTCGGCAAGCTCACGCAGGTGACCGTTACAAGGCGTAAGATCGGACCATGTGTTCATAATGCCGATGACGGGACGACCGTCGAACAGATCATGCGGGTGGCCTTGGTTCTTGAGCCAGCCACGGTGATAAATCGTATCGCGCGAAGTCCCGCCATACCACTCCTGAGAGCGGAGTTTGCGGGGCCACACAGCAGGTTTGAAAGCCATCGGTTACCCCTGTTTACTCTTGTTGTAGACGTCGAAGAACACGGCAGCGAGCAGCACGAGCCCTTTGATCACCTGTTGATAATCGATACCGATCCCGAGGATCGACATCCCGTTGTTCATCACACCCATGATAAAGGCACCAACGACCGCACCGATGATCTTGCCCGAACCGCCCGACATCGACGCACCACCGATAAAGACCGCCGCGATCACGTCGAGCTCGACAGCAAAGCCGGCTTTGGGGGTTGCTGTGTTAAGACGTGCAGCAAAGATCAGACCCGCAAGCGCCGCCAAAAGACCCATGTTGACAAAGGAGAGGAACATCAGGCGTTCGGTCTTGATCCCTGACAGCTTGGCCGCTTTTTCGTTGCCCCCAAGCGCATAGATACGGCGACCGATTGTCGTATTGGCGGTCAGGAAGGCATAGATCACGGTCAGGACGACCATCGAGATCAGCACGTTCGGAAGACCGCGGAACGTCGCGAGTTTGAACATCACGAAGAGCAGAGCGCCCGCCACAATGGCGTTGCGCGCGATAAAGAACGCTTTGGGCTCGCCTTCGATCCCGTATTTCGCATTGTGAGCGCGGTCACGCAGCCCCATCCAGATGATGATCGCCACAGCGATGATCCCCAGAGCCATGGCCAGCACGTTGAAATTCCGCGTTCCGACCATTTCGGCAATAGCGCCCGAGACGCCCGCAGGCACGATGTCGGGCACAAAGCCGGTCGAGATGAGCTGGAACGACTTGGGGAACGGCCCGACCGACTGTCCTTCGAGAAGCCAGAGCGAAAGCCCGCGGAATACAAGCATCCCCGCAAGGGTCACAATAAACGAGGGTATTTTCCAATAGGCGACGAAATAGCCCTGCGCCGCGCCGATCACGATCCCGACAATAAGAGAGGCAACGATCGTCACACTTACCGGAACGCCCCATTCGACGATCATCACGGCCGCAAAAGCACCAACAAAGCCCATCACCGAGCCGACCGAAAGGTCGATGTTCCCCGAGACGATGACCACCAACATGCCCAAGGCCATGATGATGATATAGCTGTTCTGCAAGAAGAGGTTGGTGATGTTGACGGGCTTGAGAAGCGTTCCGTCTGTCACGACCTGAAAGAACACCATGATCGCGATCAGGGCGATCAAAAGACCGTATTCGCGCATGTGGTGTTTGAAATATGCACCGAGGTTGTTTTTGTTTACCTGTTCCATCCCCAAGTCCCTTATTCGGTAACGATGAGCGACATGATGCGCTCTTGGCTGGCTTCCTCGGCGCTCAGTTCGCCGACAAGCTCGCCCTCGTTCATGACGTAAATGCGGTCGCACATGCCCAAAAGCTCGGGCATTTCGGACGAGATCATCACGACCCCTTTTCCTTCGGCGGCCAATTCATTGATAATGCCGTAGATCTCGAACTTCGCGCCCACGTCGATGCCGCGTGTCGGCTCGTCGAGGATAAGCACTTCGGGCTCGGCAAAGAGCCATTTCGACAGCACGACCTTTTGCTGGTTGCCGCCCGAAAGGTTTACGACCTTTTGAAAGACCGAAGGCGTGCGGATATTCATCGCGCTGCGGTATTTCTCGGAGACTTGCGTTTCCTGATGTTCGTTGATCACGCCCGCACGTGACACCTCGTCGAGATTGGCGAGCGTGACATTGGTGCGGATATCTTCGTCCAGCACCAGACCCAGAGATTTGCGGTCTTCGGTGACATAGGCAAGTCCCGCAGCAATAGCGCGGTCGATCTTGGAGACATCCACGGGCTTGTCATGTAGCCGCACCTCGCCGCTTACATTGCGGCCATAGCTGCGACCAAAAATCGACATGGCAAGCTCTGTGCGCCCCGACCCCATTAGGCCCGCGATCCCGACGACTTCGCCTTTGCGCACATTGAAATTCGCGTTCTTGATCATCTGGCGATCAGCATGTTCGGGGTGCCAGACGTTCCAGTTGCGGACTTCCATCAAGACATCCGAGGGATTGCGTGGACGCGCGGGATAGCGGTCCGACATATCGCGGCCCACCATGTCGCGCACGATGCGGTCCTCGGTGATTTCGCCGCTTGCCGCACTCATCGTCGAGACGGAAGTGCCGTCGCGGATGACGGTCACGATATCGGCCACGCGGCGAACCTCGTTGAGCTTGTGGCTGATGATGATTTGCGTCACGCCCTGCGCTTTAAGCTCGATCATCAGATCAAGCAGAGCTTGACTGTCAGACTCCGAAAGAGCCGCGGTCGGCTCGTCAAGGATCAGAAGGCGCACTTCCTTGGAGAGCGCCTTGGCGATCTCGACAAGTTGCTGTTTGCCTACGCCCATTTTTTCGATGAGCGTCGTCGGCGCTTCTTTTAGGCCGACTTTCTTGAGAAGAGCTTCGGTGCGCTGGAATGTGTCGCGCCAATTGATCACGCCTTTGGTGGCGCGCTCGTTCCCCAAAAACAGGTTCTCGGCAATCGACAGGAGCGGCACAAGGGCAAGCTCTTGGTGAATGATGATGATCCCTTTTTCTTCGGAATCCGAAATGGTGCGGAACTCGGCGAGTTTGCCGTCGTAATGGATTTCGCCGTCATACGAGCCTACGGGATAAACGCCCGAAAGGACCTTCATCAAGGTCGACTTGCCGGCGCCGTTTTCACCGCAAATTGCGTGGATTTCGCCTTCCTTCACATCAAGGTTCACCTGATCGAGCGCTTTCACGCCGGGAAAGGTCTTGGTGATGGAACGCATCTCGAGCAGAGAGGTCATGCGAGTCCCTATGTAGTATGAATGAATGCCCGCGATACGCATCGGCATCACGGGCAGACAGGGAGGAGACGTTACTGGATCTGGTCGGCGGTGTAGTAACCGCTTCCGATCAGAATTTCTTCCCAGTTCGACAGATCGACCGATACCGGCTCGAGGAGATAGGACGGAACGACCTTTACCCCGTTGTCATAGGTGGTGGTGTCGTTGATCTCGGGCTCGCCGCCTTTGAGGAGAGCTTCGACCATGCCAACAGTCACACCAGCAAGAGCGCGGGTATCCTTGAAGACGGTCGAATACTGCTCGCCTGCGAGCATCGACTTGACCGAAGGTACTTCGGCGTCCTGACCGGTGACGATCGGCATCTTGAGATCGCCCGAACCGTAGCCGACGCCCTTGAGGGACGACAGGATACCGATCGAAAGACCGTCATAGGGCGACAGAACGCCATGGACCTGAGCATCGGTGTAATGTGCCGAAAGCAGGTTATCCATGCGGGACTGAGCCACCGCACCGTCCCAACGCAGGGTGCCGACGGTGTCCATGCCCATCTGACCCGATACGATATTGACCGTGCCGGCATCGATCAGCGGCTGAAGAACCGACATCGCGCCGTTGTAGAAGAAGTAGGCGTTGTTGTCGTCGGGCGAACCGCCGAAGAGTTCTACGTTATAGGGGCCTTCGCCGAAGCGCTCTTCTAGACCAGCAACAAGGCTCGACGCCTGCTGGACGCCCACTTTGAAGTTGTCGAACGTCGCGTAGTAGTCGACGTTGCCGCTGTCGCGGATCAGGCGGTCATAGGCGATGACAGGAATACCTGCAGCCGCTGCGTTCTCGAGAGCGTTCGAAAGCGTGGTGCCGTCGATTGCCGCGATAACCAGAGCGTCGACACCCTTGGTGATCATGTTCTCGATCTGGGCAAGCTGGTTCGGGATATCATCTTCTGCATACTGAAGATCGGTTTCAAAACCGGCAGCAGCAAATTGCTCGACCATCGAATTGCCGTCCGAAATCCAACGGGCAGACGACTTGGTGGGCATCGCGATACCGACGGTTTCGGCGTAAGATGCGGAAGCGAAGGAAATAGCCGCGGTTGCAACCGTGGCCAACAGATAATTGAGTTTCATAAGTACCTCCCAATCGGTGGTCCGCGCATCCCTCATGAACGGCGGAACACCCTGACAGAGCATAGAGCTCGGCGGAAGTGTTACCCCTCACTTCACATAACTGTAAAATTCAATTATAGATATTCGGCATATGAAAAATGGTATGTTAGATGAATTTCACCAGACAGCTCAAACCTGCGCACCTTCAACTTTTGCTTAAAATCGCTGAAGTAGGACAGTTGCAAATCGCTGCCAGCGCGCTTGCAATCTCCCAACCTGCTGCATCGCGTATCGTCGCCGATATCGAGGCGCGCGCCCAGACAACGCTGTTCCACCGCTCGCCCAAGGGACTCGAGCCTACGCCCGTCGGCGAGATGTTCTTGCGTCATGCGCGGGTGATCGTGTCGGAACTCGAAAGTCTCCAGAAAGAGGTCGAGAATCTCAATGCGGGGCTGAGCGGTGAAGTGCGGATCGGGACGGTGACGGGGCCCGCCGTCGGGATCGTTTTGCCGGTTTATCAAAGCCTGAGCGAAACCTCGCCCGACATCGCCGTAACGATCGAGGTCAGCCCCTCGACAGAACTCGTGCGCGGACTTGATGAGGGACGGTTCGATTTCATCGTTGCGCGAATCCCGACCGATCACAACACGGCCGAATTCCTCGTCCATCCCGGACGCAAGGAAGTGGTCCAGCTTATGGTGCGCAGCGCGCATCCCCTCGCTGGACGAAAACAGATCACACTCAGCGATCTGTCAGACTATGACTGGGTGATTCAGGAACGCGGCTCTCCCATTCGCAAAGCGGTCGAGGATGCCTTTCACGCGGCCAGCCTTGCGGTGCCGAACCGCGTCGTCAACAGCTCTTCGCTTCTGGTGGTCGAGGCTCTGTTGGCGAGTTCAGACGTGATCGCACCGCAGTCCAAGGAAGTCAGCGATCTTTTGACGGGGTCGGGCCTTGGCAATCAGCTTGACGTTCTTCACCTTGAAAAACCCATTACCGTGCCGCCCTATTTCGTGATCCGCAATCGCTCGCGGCAACTGACTCGCGCGGCTTCGCTCTTTTTCGACCGTATTCTCGAAGCGCTCTGAACGGCAAAGGGCCGCGCAACGGCGGCCCTTCAGGAGTGCTGGACAGAGGCCCTAGATCTCGAGCGATGCGATCATGCGCACTGCATGGGCCGCCTCGGCGCCTTTTTTGATGAAATGGGCGTGATAGAAGCCTGTGTGCTCGGCACTCGGCTGGAAATGGTGCGGCGTGAGCGAGACGGAATAGGTCGGCACACCCGTCTCCATCTGGGCCTGCATCAGCCCGTCCACTACAGCGGCCGCAACGAAATCGTGGCGATAGATACCACCGTCCACAACGAGCGCGGCACATACCACGGCATCGTATTTGCCTGAAGCGCCAAGTTTCTTGGCCAGCAGCGGCATTTCAAATGCGCCGGGAACGTCAAAGGGCGTCACGTCGAACGCAACACCGCTTTCGGTCATGTCCTGGGTAAAGCCGACATAGGCCTGATCAACGATGTCGGCGTGCCAGCGGGCCTTGATAAAGGCGATCTTGAGAGTTTTGGTCATGGGTCCATCCTGTGTTTACCAAATGGTCCCAAGGCGATAGCGGTCAGGGCCGGGCGAACCCGTCCTGTCCATTCTCTTTCATCCAGACTTTAACTGTCGGCCTCGGAATTTCACCGAAGTCTGCTGACCCTTCTGCAAATGCAAAAGGCGCTCGCGGGCTATAACCGCCGGTGGGGAATTT
The DNA here is from genome assembly GCA_023255435.1 of Marivivens sp. Lineage (GTDB taxonomy): Bacteria > Pseudomonadota > Alphaproteobacteria > Rhodobacterales > Rhodobacteraceae > Marivivens. Next base: position 351 of record JALRIK010000033.1, on the reverse strand, counting down.
CGCCCCGCCCCGAAGTTCGATTAATGTAAAAATTTACTGTCTAACTTTAAACCCATCATCCTGCTTAGGCAATGAGTTCGGCGTTCACACTAATAAAAGAGTCTATTTCAAATATAAAACCTAGTGAGGCCTTTGTACTAAATTGCTTTGTAGTATATTGCGAGCCAAGGCCCAAACAAAAATCTGACCATTTAACCAGTATTGATATACACTCTCTTTCCTAAAAAAATAATCATTGAACAGGACGGCTTCAATGCAAACTTCTTCCAAAAGTGGCATTTTTTACGCGTTAACGGCGTTTATTTTATGGGCCATCGCGCCAATCTATTTTAAAGAAATGTCGTTTGTCCC
>JALRIK010000032.1 GCA_023255435.1 Marivivens sp. | reverse complement strand
TAGCAGAGGAGAAACCAAGTTTTTGCGCCTCTTTCAACCGATTTTCCATCTGGGACACGGGACGAATACCCCCAGAGAGTGAAATTTCTCCAAAAATTGCACAATCAGAGGGGAGTGTCGCGTCCTCTCGGGCGGAAATCAGCGCAGCCGCAACCGCAAGGTCCGCCGCAGGTTCGGTGATCCGTAGCCCGCCCGCCACGTTGAGATAGACATCAAGTCCGGCAAAGGCGATCCCGCAGCGCGATTCCAGAACCGCAAGGATCATAGCAAGGCGGCCCCCATCCCATCCGACTACAGAGCGGCGAGGCGTGCCACCGGGCGCAGGGGCGACAAGCGCCTGAATCTCGCACAAAACGGGGCGCGTGCCTTCGATCCCTGCAAAAACCACCGATCCAGGCGCGGGTTTGCCACGTTCCGAAAGGAAAAGCGCCGAGGGGCTTTTGACTTCGGCCAATCCTTTGCCCGTCATCTCGAAGACACCGATCTCGTCGGCGGGGCCGAAACGGTTTTTGACGGCGCGCAGAATACGGAACTGGTGGCCGCGCTCGCCTTCGAAATAGAGCACGGTGTCGACCATATGTTCGACCACGCGCGGCCCTGCGAGGTTGCCCTCTTTGGTGACGTGGCTGACCATGATGACCGCGATGTCGCGCTTCTTGGCGAATGTGGTCAGCTCATGCGCACAGGCGCGCACCTGCGATACGGACCCCGGCGCGCTTTCTACATTGTCGGCCCACATGGTCTGGATCGAGTCGATGATCACAAGTTCGGGGTGCTCGGCATCGAGTGTGGTGAGGATGTCGCGCAAATTGGTTTCAGAGGCGAGCTTGACAGGGCTTTGTTCGAGCCCCAAACGCCGCGCGCGCATCTGGACCTGTGACGCGCTCTCTTCGCCTGAAATATAGATGACCTTGAGGCCGTTGCGGGCAAAGCGCGCCGCCGCCTGAAGAAGGAGCGTCGACTTGCCGATCCCCGGATCGCCGCCGACCAAAAGCGCCGAGGCTTTGACGAGGCCGCCGCCCAGCACGCGGTCAAGCTCTGCCACACCCGCAGCCGTGCGGGGCGGTTCGGGTTCCTGACTGGCAAGATCGGTAAGCTCGAGCACATGGCCCTTTTTCCCGCCAAGTGTTTTAGAGGCGGGCCCTGTGGAAATCGGTTTATCCTCGGTGATCGTGTTCCACGCGCCGCAACCGTCACAGCGGCCCGACCACTTGGAAAACACTGCACCGCAGTCAGAACAGGAGAAGCTCAGATCTTTTGCCATGTTCTCCTTTTGTCCCAATTCTCGGGGCGGAGCAACATGTTTCTAGCGTCTGGCTTTGCCCGAAAGCGCGGAGATGCCGAGCGATGCGAGGATGCAGCCCGTAAAGAGATAGTGACCCCAAGCAACCTCGACTGTGGCAAGACCGATGCCTTTGACAAGCACCACATAGAGCGCGATCAGGAACACATCCGCCATCGCCAATTTGCCCATGACGTTCAGCACGGGAAGCAGTTTGCGGTGCAAAAGTCCCGCATGGACAAGTGCAAGCCCGATGGTTTTGAGATAGGGCGCGAAAAGCGCAAAGCCCGTCACGATCAAAGCCAAAGCGACATCCGTCTCCCAAAGGCTCTGGAGCCCCGAGATCACGCTGATTTCGGACAGACCGAAGAGCGGCAACAGCCCCGCCCTTAGAAGCGGCGCAAACCAAGCCACGGGAAACAGAACGAGCAGCGACAGGTTGGCCCATTTGATCACTGTTTTCATGTCCGTCCCCAAGTTTGACCCTGTTCTTTCGGGAACATCTGAGGGGCCAGCGGGCTGATTACAAGGTTATTCTGCAGCGGGCTTGCTTGCAAGTTGCACCACGTTCGAGCGTTCTTCACGTTCGAAATCATAGCCGAGATCGGGAAGGATCAGCCGAAGCCTCTTGTCCAGTCGGGCAAGCTGACGTTGCAGCACGTCCTCCTCTGCTTCGATTTGCCGTTTCCATTTACGCACCTCGTCACAGATGTGAAGCGCGTCGATGATCCGCTCTTGCTGGTCCTCTATCTCGCGCTGGCGTTCACTCAGGAACTTTTTCGCGCGGGCGACTTTGGCGTCCGAATAGATCTCGGCGATGTCGCGGGATTTCTCGCTCATTTGTGCGGCGAGCGTAAGAACGTCGCTCTCCAGTCGGGCAAGATCAGGGTGATCGCGCAGATAGGAGAGACGTTCCCGCACCGCGTCGAATTCCGAGCTGAGGGAAAACACCCCCTGACGATCGGCGTGATGGCAAATCTGATAGGCGCGCGCCACGTCTTCCATGTTCAGATGAAAATCGCGGTGGCTTTTCTCGAGTTGAAGCACGCGGAAATTGCTTGGCAGATAGGCCAGAAGCGCAATCCCCAGAAGAGTGACGGCGATTTGAACATAAAGGCCGCCGTTCTCCACTTCGATTTCTCCGAAATGCAGCGGCAAGGTGAGCCAAGGTGTAATGCCAAGGGCGCTCAGGCAGGTGTAGAACAACAGAGCAAGCGCAAGCGCCGCGAGCAGCATGAACGATGCAATATGAAAAAGACGGGCAAAGGCCCGTAGTGCTCCGATCCCAATCATTTGTGCCCCCCAGCACGATACCTGACTGGGATGATAGGTTGTAAGCTTTGGGTTTGGAACACTTTTTACGGAATGTGCCGAATATATTCCAAAGCGGAAACAGTCCGAAGGAACCCCTCGGACTGTTTCTGTAAGGGTTAATTGGCGACGTAATGACGGCTGTATCGAGCGCCAAGCGAGGTCAGGAATTCATACCCGATGGTGCCCGCGATATCGGCGAGATCGTCCACGCCCTGCATGTCGCCCATCAGAGTGAGATACTCGGGCACGCTTTCAAGATCGGTCACATCAATGGTCAAAAGATCCATCGACACCCGCCCGACAAGCTGGACCGGAACACCGTCGGCAAAAAGCTTGACCTTGTTCGAGAGCGAGCGAAGGAGCCCGTCGGCGTAGCCCGAAGAAACCGTTGCGATGCGGCTGGGACGTTTGGCCTGCCATGTGTTGGAATAGCCGACCACTTCGCCTTCTTCGAGCTCGCGGACCTGCACCACAGGAAGATCGAGCTGCACGACCTTGCGCGCGGCGTCAAAGGGGCGACCGCCGTAAAGCCCGATACCGGGACGGGTCAGATCGAAATGATAATCGGGACCAAGCAAAAGCCCCCCCGTCGCCGAAAGCGAACGGGGCACATTGATGCCGTCCGTCATGCGCTTGAACATATCAAGCTGATAGGCGTTCATCGGGTGATCGGGTTCGTCGGCGCAGGCAAGGTGGCTCATCACCAGAGCGGGACCTTGTTCCAGGGCAAGCGAGGACACCGCTGACCATTCCGACCACTCCATCCCGAGCCGGTTCATACCCGTATCAAGCTGGATGCCAAAAGGATGACCCGGAAGCGCTTCGAAATGGCGGGTCATCTGATCGAGACTGTTGAGCATCGGCGTCAGGTGCAAATCTGCGATCATATCGGTGTCGCCCGCCATATGCCCAGAAAAGACAAAGACATCGGCATCCGACCCGATAGCGGAACGGACCTTGCCGCCTTCTTCTGCGGCCGCAACAAAGAACTTGCGAGCACCGGCGCGATAGAGCGCGCGCGCCACATAGTCTGATCCGAGGCCATAGCCGTCGGCCTTGACGACTGCGCCCGTTTCAACGGCGGTTTTGGCATCCAATGCACGCCAATTGGCGACGATGGCGTCGAGATCGATACGAAGTTTACCTGTGCTCATTGGAGCCTTTTACCTTGGAATTACGGGGTCAGTCGGAGGGCAGGGGCGCCTAGTGGAAGTTATCTTCCGCGTTTTGCTGCCATGCTTTGACAAGATTGCCGAACTTGGTGAAGCGCCCTTCGAAGGACAATTCGACCGTGCCGATGGGACCATGTCGCTGCTTGCCGATGATAACTTCGGCCTTGCCATGCAGACGATCCATCTCTTCTTGCCACTGCGCCATTTTCTCGAGCTCATGATCGCCCGGCTTTTCGCGTTCCTTATAGTATTCCTCGCGGAACACGAACATCACGACGTCGGCGTCCTGCTCGATCGAGCCCGATTCACGAAGATCGGAGAGCTGGGGCCGTTTATCGTCGCGGCTTTCCACCTGACGCGACAACTGCGAGAGCGCGACGACGGGGATGTGGAGTTCCTTGGCGATGGCCTTGAGCCCCATTGAAATCTCGGCGATTTCGTTCACGCGGCTTTCCGTTTTGCCCGTGCCGCGCACAAGCTGGAGATAGTCCACGAAAAGCGCGTCAAGCCCGTGGGTCCGCTTGAGACGGCGCGCACGCGCGGCAAGCTGGCTGATCGGGATTGCGGGTGTGTCGTCAATGAAAAGCGGGCAGCTTTCAAGCGATTTGGCCGCATCCACGAAACGACGGAATTCGGCTTCGGTCATGTCACCGCGGCGGATCTGTTCGGACGGAACTTCCGAGGCTTCGGAGAGGATACGCGCGGCAAGCTGCTCGGCGCTCATTTCGAGCGAATAAAAGCCCACGACGCCGCCTTCGACCGCGCCTTCGGTGCCGTCGGGCAGACGGCCCTTTTTATAGGCTTTGGCGATGTTGAACGCGATATTGGTCGCAAGCGAGGTTTTCCCCATCGAGGGACGCCCCGCGAGGATCAAAAGGTCAGATTTGTGCAAACCGCCAAGCTTTTTGTCCATGTCGATCAGGCCGGTCGAAACCCCGGACAGGCCGCCTTCGCGCTGGTAGGCGGCGTTGGCAACGTTGACAGCGTCGGTTACGGCCTTGAGAAAGCTGACGAAACCGCTCTCGGATGTGCCTTGCTCGGCGAGTTTGTAGAGCGCCTGTTCGGCTTCGACGATTTGCTCTTTCGGTTCGCTGTCGACGTCGACCTTAGCGGCTTTGGCGGCGATATCGCGGCCCACTTGGATCAATTCGCGGCGGACCGCTAGATCATAGATCATCTGGGCATAATCGCGTGCGGCAAAGGCGGAGATCGCCGATCCCGCCAGTCGCGCAAGATAGGCCGCACCGCCGAGTTCCTGAAGGCCTGCGTCGTCCTCCATAAAGGTCTTGAGCGTGACGGGAGAGGCAAGCGCGTTTTGCGAGATACGGCTGTGACAGACGCTGAAAATGCGCTGGTGCACAGGATCGTAAAAGTGCTGCGCCGAAACGATCGAATTGACGCGGTCAAAGATGTCGTTGTTGGTCAAGATCGCACCGAGCAGCTGTTGCTCGGCTTCGATGGAATGCGGCAGCAGATCAACGTTTTCCCCCGTGACTTCGGGCACCTTGGCATCAAAACTTCTGATCTCGTTCACGCGAACCACTCCGACTCTTTTCGGTCTCTGTTGTAACCCAAGGCAGGGGCGGGCTTCAAATTGTATAAGCTGTGGATAAGTCAAAGGCCCCGACGGCGTGCTGCCGAACAGGGCCTTCGGGATGCGTTATCGCAAGGATCAGGCGTGCTTGGCCGACCAACCCGCGGGGTCGTTGAGGTAATCCTCGACCGCCGAAAGGGTTTCAGCATCGAATGCGCCGCGCTCTTTGGCGACGGCCAGAACGTCCCACCACGTGCAGAGCGATAGAAGCTGGACACCGTGGTTGGCGAGCGTTTCCTCGACGCCTTCGAAAATCCCATAGTAGAAGATCACCGCAGTGGCCGAGCAGGTTGCGCCCGTTTCGCGGATGGCGTCCACAAAAGAAAGCTTGGAACCGCCATCGGTGGTGAGGTCTTCGACCAGAAGCACACGCTGACCTTCGGTCATCACGCCTTCGATGCGGGCGTTACGGCCATAGCCTTTGGGCTTTTTGCGAACATAGGTCATCGGGAGCGCAAGGCGCTCGGCGATCAGGGCCGAAAACGGGATACCTGCGGTTTCACCGCCAGCCACGTTGTCGAAGGCCTCGAAGCCCGCTTCGCGCATGATCGTGACGGCAAGGAAATCCATCAGGGTCGAGCGGATGCGCGGAAAAGAGATCAGCTTGCGGCAATCGATATAGGTCGGAGCTTTCTTGCCGCTCGCGTGGGTGAAGGGCTCGCGCGAGTTGAAGTGCACTGCGCCGATTTCAAGGAGCATACCTGCGGACAGGCGCGCGATCTCTTCTTTGGACGGAAAGGACGAGGGGATCATTTATTCTTCCTTTAAAGTGGGCAGATCAGGCTTCGACCCGCCAATGGAGCGGGAAACCGGGATCAAAGACGGTAAGGGGGCCAACGCCCGTTTCGATCGTGGTCGGATAGTCGACCGGTTCCCCTTTGACGAGGGTGATGGTTTCCTCGTTTACGGGAAGTCCGTAGTAGCGCGGCCCGTTGAGCGAGGTGAAAGCCTCGAGCTCGTTGAGCGCGCCTGCCGCTTCGAAGACTTCGGCAAGGCAGGACATTGTGTTGATCGAGGTATAGATCCCCGCGCAGCCGCAAGGCTGAAGCTTGGCAGGGTCCGTGTGCGGCGCCGAGTCGGTGCCGAGGAAGAACCGCTTGTCCCCCGAAACCGCCGCCTGCACGAGAGCGATACGATGCTTTTCGCGCTTAGCCACGGGGAGGCAGTAGAAATGCGGCTTGATCCCGCCCGCAAGGATATGGTTGCGGTTAATGATCAGGTGATGCGTGGTGATCGTCGCGGCAAGGTTCTTGGAGCTGTCGCGCACATAGTCCACTGCATCGGCGGTGGTGACATGCTCCATCACGACCTTGAGCTCGGGGACTTTTTTGCGGATCGGCCTCAGCACGCGGTCGATAAAGACGGCTTCGCGGTCGAAGATGTCGATGTCGCTGTCGGTGACTTCGCCATGCACACAAAGCGGCATACCGATTTCAGCCATTTTCTCGAGCACAGGGCGCACTTTGTCGAAATCTCGCACACCCGAAGCCGAGTTGGTCGTGGCCCCCGCAGGATAGAGCTTGACCGCTGTGGCGATCCCGTCGGCATGGGCGCGCGCCACATCCGCAGGATCGGTGTTCTCGGTCAGATAGAGCGTCATCAGCGGCTTGAACGACTTGCCTTCGGGGAGCGCCTTGAGAATGCGGTCGCGATAGGCGGCAGCTTGTTCGGCAGTCACGACGGGCGGGACGAGGTTCGGCATGATGATGGCGCGGCCGAAATGCTCTGCCGAATGGGGCAGGACGGCTTCGAGCATCGCGCCGTCGCGCAAATGCAGGTGCCAGTCATCGGGGCGACGGATCGTAAGGCGGGTGATGGGCTGTGCAGTCATGGGGCTCGCTTACACAAATTTGTGACGCTGCACCATAGCCTATGCTCCGCGCCTCTCCAAGCGGGAGCTATGCGCTTGCTGCAATGCGGCATTTCGGCTTTGTCTGTTTTTCTGCAGAGCAGCAAAGGTTACACATTTCTCAACAGCCGAACTTTTTGAAACGGAAACCGCAAATGACCTTTATCTCTCCGTCGATCGTTCCTTCGTCGTCGCCTTCGCTTGTTGCACGTCTGTCGGCCTTCTTTGATCGCTTGGTTGCCCTCGGCGAGGCAAACTACCAAGCAAGCGGCCGCGCAAAGCGCATTGCCAAGCTTGAAGCGCTTTCGGATGCTGAACTTGCCAAACTCGGAATTTCGCGCGACATGATCGTTTATCACGTTTTCCGCGATTGCTTTGCCTACTAAGTCAGGTCGCGATTGCGAATAAAAACGGCGGCCCTTTGGCCGCCTTTTTCATGTCTGGCTTTCAAGCTCCTGAAGCTGAGCGAGACGACGGTTGAAATAACGGTGCGGGCGCTCTTCCATCATTTTGGTGCAAAGCGCTTTGCTCAAGGCGAATTTGCCTTTGCCGAAAACCATCTGGTCAAGCGACCGCAGATAGGGGAAGCTTTCGCGGCGTTTGCGATAAAGCGCGTGGAAGCTCTTGGCGGTCAGTCCGCCATCCATTGCAAGAACGATCAATTTGTTCAGCACGCCGACGCCATCAAGCATGCTTTCGATCATCGCGCCCGCGCCGCGCGCCCAAAGCGTCGTGACGTTCGTACGCTGGAAAAGGGCACCGTGCATGGCGTCCTCTTTGATGCGCGGATCGAAGATCACTGTCGCATGTTTTGCGGCGTCAAGCATATCGGGCGCATATCCGAACCGTTTGGTCCAATCGAGCCGCCGCGCTTCGGGGTAGCGTTCATCCCAGATGGCCACATGCGGCGCAAGCGTCGCAAATGGCCGAAGCGCCAGAACCTCGGCACCCGGTGCGCAAACCGAATAGGCGCTTGCGGCATAGCCTGCTTCGTGCACCCCGAAAAAGAGCACGCGGTCGAAGTCCTCGAAAAAGCCGTCATCAATAAGACGGTCGAAATACCGATGGATTTCTGAGGCACGGAAAAAACTTTGGCCGCGCGAAATAATCGCAAGATGCGACCATCCGAGACGTTTGACAAAGTGGAAGCCGCGCGGCTCGTCGGTATCGGACCCTGCTGTGATTTCGGGATAGCTTTCGAACGTCACAAGAAGCCTCGGTCCCGCATCCGTGAGAATCGCGACGTGATCGGTCCCGAGCTCTTCGTAATGTCCATGCTCTTCGCTTAGGGCATCAAGGGCGTCGAACCACTCGTCTTGATCGAGATCAGACAGATCGGGGGAAAACTCACTCATAAATCCACTCATAGTCATACATTTGGGGTAGGGTTCGGATGCCAGCGAACTTGGGCAAAATTGTGCAGTTTGAGCGAATATTTCACGATATGGGAATTCATTTCGGTGGGGTTATACTGCTTTTGAATAGGTCTTGGGGTACCCCTTCAACCACTGGGTGAAATAGCCGGACAACATCTTCTCTCTAAGACCAAGGGAGCACTTGACCCAGGCGCGGCGGAATGCAGCATCCTTAACAAACGGAGGAGAGACATGAATTTCCAGAGCATCGACGACGTGCAAAGCGCACTCGCCGCAGAGAACTATGTATGTGGCCGTTCGCTTGCCACGGTCATGTTCCTTTCCCTCAAACTCGGGCGGCCGCTTTTTCTTGAGGGTGAGGCGGGAACGGGCAAAACCGAGATCGCCAAAGCCATTGCGTCGGCCTTGGGGCGTGACCTGATCCGCCTGCAGTGCTACGAGGGGCTCGACGCGGCATCTGCCGTCTATGAATGGAACTTTGCCGAGCAGATGATCGCCATCCGCACCGCCGAAGCGACGGGCGGCGCGGACCGCAAGGACCTCAAGTCCGAACTTTTCTCCTCGGACTATCTGATCGAACGCCCCTTGCTTCAGGCGATGCGCCCCAACCCCAAGGGCGCGCCTGTGCTCCTCATCGACGAGATCGACCGCACGGACGAGCCGTTCGAAGCCTTCCTTCTCGAGGCGCTTTCGGATTTTCAGGTGACGATCCCTGAACTCGGCACGATCAAAGCGCCCGAGCCGCCTATCGTGATCCTTACCTCGAACCGCACGCGCGAAGTGCATGATGCGCTCAAGCGCCGCTGTCTTTACCACTGGGTCGATTACCCCACCTTTGACAGAGAGCTTGAAATCCTTGCGGCCAAGGCTCCCGAGGCACAGGAAACGCTCAGCCGCGAGGTTGTCGCCTTTGTCCAGAAGCTCCGCACCGAGGATTTGTTCAAGAAACCGGGTGTGGCCGAAACGATCGATTGGGCGAAATGTCTTTTGGCTCTGGATGTCATCGATCTCTCGCCCGAAGTCATCGCAGACACTTTGGGCGCGATTTTGAAATATCAGGACGACATCGCCCGCATCGAAGGGAGCGAGGCGCAGCGCCTGTTGAAAGAGGCCCGTGCCGAGCTAGCCCCTGTATGAGCGGCCAAGGGCGCATAGGGGATAGGGGACGCGATGGCTGAATACATCCCCCTGAACATTCCCGAAGACGGCAAGCTTGCCCACAACATCACGCATTTCGCTCGCGCGCTGCGAAAGGCGGGTCTTCCTGTGGGACCCGGCCGCGTGATTGATGCGATCCGTGCGGTCGAGGCGGCGGGGTTCACCGAAAAAAGCGATTTTTACTGGACGCTCGAGGCCTGTTTCGTTTCGCGGCCAGAGCACCGTGCCGTTTTTGGACAGGTTTTTCGGCTCTACTGGCGCGACCCGCGCTATCTGGAGCACATGATGTCGATGATGCTCCCTTCGGTGCGCGGCGTGCAGGAAGAGCGCAAGGCAAAAGCGGGAGAAAAGAGGGCCGCCGAAGCGCTTATTGACGATCAGAACGTTCCGATGCCCAAGAAAGAGGACGAGGAAGATGAAAACGAAGAGGCGCTGATCGACATAGACGCCTCCAAGACCATCTCGACCGAGGAAAAGCTTCGCACGCTCGACTTTGAACAGATGTCCACCGCCGAAATGGCCGAGGCCAAGCGTATTCTGGCGCGCATGACATTGCCCGTGCGTCCGATCAAGTCGCGCCGCACGATGGCCGGACGCGGTGATCTTGCCGATTGGCGGGCGACTATGCGCAAAGCGCTCCGTCAGGGGGGCGAGGTTATGGCGTTCGAAACAAAGAAGCGACGCGAGCGGTATCCCAACCTTGTCGTGATCTGCGATATTTCGGGGTCCATGAGCCAATATTCCCGCGCCGTGCTGCATTTCCTTCATGCGGTGTCGAATGCCAAAGGTCAGGGCTGGGCTAAGGTGCATGCCTTTACCTTCGGCACCCGTCTTACCAACATCACGCGCCACCTGCGTCAGCGCGATGTGGACGCCGCCCTTGCAGCTGCAGGGGCCGAGGCACAGGACTGGGAAGGTGGCACGCGGATCGGGGAATGCATCGACCGTTTCAACCGCGACTGGTCGCGCCGCGTTTTGGGGCAGGGGGCCGTGGTGATCCTCATCACCGATGGACTTGACCGCGACCCCGAAGGCGGGCTCGGCAAGGCGATGGAGCGGCTTTCACTGTCGTCGCGGCAGTTGATCTGGCTGAATCCGCTTTTGCGCTGGGAAGGCTTCGCCCCAAAAGCGCGCGGGATCAAAGAAATGCTGCCTCATGTGACGAGCTTTCGCGCTGGGCATAATATCGCTTCGCTTCAAGGGCTGTCCGAGGCAATCTCCAATCTTGGTGACACCGGCGAAAAGGCACGCCTGATGCGGCTCATCGAATAGGTTTCCAGCGGTATCGGCTTGCAAGTCCTGCCGCGCATCATAGTTTGAACGGGGGAGGAGATTTCAATGTCTCATACGATGGATTATCCTGCGCTCGCGCTTGAGTGGCACCGTTCGGGCCGTGGCGCCGTTTTAGCGACCGTAGTCGAGACTTGGGGCTCTGCGCCGCGCCCCGTCGGGAGCCAGCTCGTCATCGATCGCGACGGCGCAATGGAAGGTTCCGTTTCGGGCGGCTGTGTCGAGGGCGCCGTGATCACCGAAGCGATGGAAGCGATAGAGGACGGCAAAGCCCGTCTTCTCGACTTCGGCGTTTCGGATGACGAGGCTTTTGCCGTGGGACTTGCCTGCGGCGGGCGTATTCGCGTTCTGGTCGAGCCTGTCGGCGGCGTTCTGCCCGAAGCGCTTCTTGCCGAATTGGTCGAGGCGCGGGCAAAGCGTCGCCAGATCGCTTATGTGGCTGACCTTGAGACGGACAGCCGTAGACTTGCCGCGCGTGAGGAATTTGCCGACCGCTTTCGCCTTGATCGTTCGGGGGTCGAAGAGGACGCGCGCACCTTTGTGGCGATCCACAACCCTCCGCTGCGGATGGTGGTCGTGGGCGCGGTTCATATCGCCCAGCCATTGGTCATGATGGCGAGGGCCTGCGGATATGATCCGACGTTGATCGATCCACGCCCTGTCTTCGGTTCGGAGGAGCGCTTTACAGGCTACCCGATCCTCGATGATTGGCCAGATGAGGCGCTCGCGGCGCATGGTCTCGATGCCCGAACCGCCGTCGTCACGCTGACCCATGATCCAAAGCTTGATGATCCTGCGATCAAGGTCGCGATCCGCTCCGAGTGTTTTTATCTTGGCTGCCTTGGCTCCAAGCGCACCCATGCCAAGCGCGTCGAACGCCTCGTCGCCGAAGGCTTCAATGAGGCGGAAATCGCACGCATCCATGCGCCCGTCGGTCTAAATATCGGGGCGCTTTCGCCTGCTGAGATTGCGGTCAGCATCATGGCGCAGATCACTGAAACGCTTCGAGGGAAGAAATGAAATTCGGCCTGACCCCGATTGCCGAGGCTGAAGGGGCGATCCTTGCCCATTCTCTCAGGGGCGCAAGCCAGTCGCACAAGAAGGGCAAAGTGCTTGACGCGGCGGCTTTGGGGGATCTTGCCCGTGCGGGGCATGCGGAAATTACGACGGCGCGGCTTGAAGCGGGCGACCTGCACGAGGATGCCGCAGCAACCACGATAGCCCAGGCCGTCGCGGGCGAAGGGCTGCGGCTGACCACTGCGACAACGGGCCGTGTGAACCTCTATGCAACGGGTGCGGGGCTTGTTCTTGTGGATGTCGCAGCGCTCGGGGCGCTTAATGCGATTGATCCTATGATCACGATCGCGACGGTTCCCAATTATCACCGTGCCGACGCCGACGGGCTTGTTGCGACGATCAAAATCATTTCCTATGCCGTGCGTCAGGGCGATGCCGAGCGCGCCGCCAAGGCCGCGCCCGCAGCGATCCGAGTGGTGCCGCCGAAAATCGGGACGGCCACCTTGATCGAGACGACAACCGACGGCGAGGACCCTTCGCCCAAGGGACGTCACGCGATGATCGGGCGGCTGGACCGTTTCGGTGTCCAGATGACCGAGCGGGTGATCGTGCCCCATCACAGCGCGGACATTGCCGAGGCAATCCGCGCAAGTCGTTCTGATCTTGTCATGATCCTCACCGCCTCGGCGACCTCTGATCCGCGAGATGTCGCGCCAGAGGCCGTGCGCATGGCAGGCGGGACCGTGACGCGGTTTGGCATGCCTGTCGATCCCGGGAACCTGCTCTTTCTCGGCGCACAGGGGGGACGGCCCGTGATCGGGCTCCCCGGATGTGCGCGCTCGATTGCCCTGAACGGCGCGGATTGGGTGCTCGAGCGGGTGCTCTGCGGGATCGAGGTCAGCCATGCGGACATCGCCGCCATGGGGGTTGGTGGGCTGCTCAAGGAAATCCCGACAAGACCCGCCCCTCGCGAGGGTTAAAGGCTCCGAAGATTGCCCGTCAGGTCCACGAGGCGGATGGAAACAGGGGCCCCGAAACGGGCGGCGATCGCGCGCACTTCGTTCAACGTGGCAAAACATAGCGCGGTCGAAAGCCCATCGGCAACGGCTGCGCGTTCAGCAATCACACTCACCGTGGACCAGCTCGGGACAGCCGCAACGCCTCTCGGATCAAGGATATGCGCAGCTCCCGTCGCAAGCCGCATGGCCGCAGGGCTTGACGTAGCGACCGCGCGATCGGTGAGCGAAATCATCCCGACACGGCCAAAGGAGGGGTCTTCAATCCCGAGCCGCCAAGGCCCCGACAACGCGCGATATTCCCCGATATTGACAAGTGAGCGTTCCAAACCGCGGGCACGCAAAACGGCGATCACGCGGTCGGTCGCATAGCCTTGGGCGATCCCGTTCAGCGTCAGGGCCTGCCCCTCACCGAGTTGCACGCGGGTATCGTCAAAGCGGACCCGATCAAAGCCAATGGACGAACGGGCGCTTGCGGTGTTTTCGCCATTCGCATGGGCTTGCCAGAGGTGCTGGACGGTCGGATCGAAACGTCCGTCCGTCGCACGATAGAGTTTCGCCGACAGATCCAGAATGTCGAGCATCGCGGCACTGGGGCGTTCAAGGGTGCCTTGGCTGTTGAGGCGGCTCAACTCCGAAGTCGGATCATAAAGACTAAAGGCCTTCTCCATTGCTTCGATCTCGGCCCAAACGGCATCGAGCGCGGGACCCGTCACATGCGCAGGCCCGTCAAGCGTGAGGGACACTTCGGCTCCGAAGGCCACGCGCTTTTGCGTGGCCCGCAGGTCGGATGGCATCAAACTGGCCGCCGCGAAAATCTGAAGCGCGCGTCTTCGGGATATCATGTGCGGGCCTCTTTCTTGGCGGCAAGGATCAGCGGGACACATTGCGCTTTATCGTTGAAGATCTGGACGCAATCGAGACACTGGAAACATTCGGAATAGGCCACTTTGCCTGACTTGTTGATCGAACCATAGTTGCATTTCACTCTGCAAAGCTGACAGGGCGTGCCGCAGGCGTTGCGTCTGTCGATCCAGTCGCGTGTTCGGAAAAGGCCCATGATCGCCATGAAAGCCCCAAGCGGGCAGACATAGCGACAAAAGCCCTTGAACACGGATGTGGCCAGCAACAGCCAGAACACGGCGTAAACCACATAATACCAATCGCGCACGAAAAAGACCGAGATCGCAGTCTTGAAGGGTTCTAGCTCGGCCGCAACAACGAGGTTTTCGTGGGTGATGAGCGCGGTTGCTGCAAGTCCGAGGAGCGCGACGTATTTAACACCCTTGAGCCTTTGGTCGATCCGTTCGGGAACCCTAATTTGCGGGATTTTCAACAGACGCCCAAGGTGATGGGCGAATTCCTGAAGCGCGCCAAAGGGACAGAGCCAACCGCAGAACAGACCGCGCCCCCAAAACACGAAACCCACAGCTGCGGCGCCCCAGATCAGGAGCGAGAACGGATCATAAAGCAGAAATTCGAGGCTTTGCTTCCAAACCAGAGCCTGAAGCGTGCCGAGCACGGTGACGACCGACAACTGTCCTTGGCCCCACCACCCGACGAAGACGGTGACAAAGCCGAGAATGATGAGCCGATATTTGGTCAACGTAGTCTTGCGTGCCAGCCAATGCATTTTGGGACCGACAAGCCAGAACAGACCCGCAAGGAAAATGACCCCGATGACAAGATCGACAGCACGGTTGCGGATTGCCTCGAAGAGCGGCGAGACGGGTTTGATCTCTGCTTCGGTTATATAGAGAGAGGGGTCGGTGCCGATCTCGACCGAAAAACTCGTGGTGCCGATCTCGGGCTGGAACATGCCGCGCGCCCGCAGGGCGTCGATGCCAAGCGTCCATGGCCGCGACGGATCAAAGCCGAGCCGTCGGTCCGTGCGCAGGATCATGGCGACGCCTTCGGGGAAGTCGGGCACAAGTTCTACGTTCAAATCGGCGTCACGCAACGCAACCGGAAGTCCGTCTTGCGAGGCGGAAATCCAGTCGGGTGACGTATTGCGGATGAAATCCGCATCCACAAGTCCGTGACGCCCCGTCTCCAAGAGCAGGAAGGGTTCGGCAAAAGGGGTCAGTTCGAGAAACCGGTCGAGCTGGTCTTGGGTAAATTCGGTCAGCACCGAGCGCGCAACCGCAGGCGAGCCGATGTCGATCACCCAAAGATCAAGATAGATGCCGTTCGGGTCCTCTTTCGCGATCGGGTCCTCATTGGCCCATCTTGTGCCCGCAAAAGCTGCGTCGACCTCAGTATTGGTGACGGTCAGGCGGGCGATAAGCCCCCGTTTTTTGAGTTCGTCAAAGCCGAGCGGTTCGGTCAGCGCGAAATTGGGCGAGGCAGGCGGCGCGGATGCGATCCCCGCGAGCCTTTCGCGGGCCACTTTGCGCGTCGCGGCAAGGATCGACTCGTGGGCGATGCGCACACTTGCCGTCGCTTTGGTCACGCCGTCGAGATAGACAAGCGAGGACCCTGCCGAACCGTCGCCATATGGGGTTCCGACCACCATGGTTTGGGAAATCGAAAGTCCTCTGTATTGTTCGAGAAACTGGCGAAGCGGGGCTTCGCCCAAGCCCGAGACGAATATCGGTTCATGATGATCGATCAGACGCACGTCGATGAACCGCCCTTCAAGGTCCACCGCCACGAAAAGATTGATCGGCACGCCCGCAAATCCAGGAAGGGGGGCCATTTCACCCGTTTCAAAGACATATCCCGCAAGCGACCCGCCTGAATTCTGAAGCTCCCAGACGCCATCGTCAGTCAGGCGCTCGCCCAAAGCCATCGGCGCGATTACGAAGTCCTGCATTGCCTCGCGGGTCAGGATTTCGGCGCTCGACCCTTTGGGAAAAAGGGCTAGCATCATGAGGGACGACAAAAGGGCGAGAGCGCGGAACATCATGCGACGACAGTAATACCGACACGCAAAGCAACACATAAGACAAAGGTCTCAAGGCCCGACTGCGACCATTGACTTGACGCTTGATGCTCTTGAAACCTTGGTCCAAGGAGAGAGCCATGTCCAACGCAGAAAACCAGAGCCGCGCGTCACGGGGCGCGGTCTTTATCGCCTCGCTTCTGGCGATGTTTTTCCTCTGGATCGCGCTCTCGTGGGGCATGGGCCGTCCGAATGTGCTTCCTATGCCGTGGGAGGTCTGGCGCGTGGTGCTCAAAGAGGCGGCGAGCGGGCGTCTTTTCGACCATACCGTCGTTACCCTTTATCGGGTGACTGCGGCCTTTGGACTGTCGATGGCGCTCGGGTTGGTGATCGGGGTTGCGCTCGGGCTTTTGCCGCGCTTGAACCGGTTTGCAGAGCCGTGGGTCGTCCTTGCCCAGAACATGCCCGCTTTGGTGGTGATTGTGCTGTGTTACCTGTGGTTCGGGCTCAATGACCTTGCGGCGATCCTTGCGGTGTCGTTCAATAAAACCGCGCTCGTCGTCGTGACCCTGCGCGAGGGGACGCGTGCGCTTGATCGCCATGTCTCGGAAATGGCTTCGGTTTTCGGCATGTCCGCTACCGCGCGCCTGCGACATGTGATCCTTCCCCAACTTGCGCCCTATATCGCCGCGAGCGCCCGCAACGGGCTTGCCATCATCTGGAAGCTGGTTCTGGTGGTCGAGTTTCTTGGGCGCGGCGATGGGGTGGGGTTCCAGATCCACCTCAACTTCCAGATGTTTGATGTGACAGCAGTCCTTGCCTATTCACTGACCTTTATCGCCCTGATGCTCTGTATCGAATACCTTGTTATCCAGCCCTTGGAGGCCAGCGCGAGACGTTGGCGGCGTTGACCGCGACAAAGGTCTCTTGCACCAAAGTCGCTTGAACCAAGGTCCAATTCTCCCGTTGGTTGCAAGTTTCTAAGCTCCCGTCACCTGCTCGAAGAAGCGGGGAAGGTAATGGGAGGAAAACATGAACCTTATCAATGCACTTGCGATTTCTATCGGCGTTCTTGCCGCTGTGGCCACTTGGCTGTGTCTCGGGACGGGCTTTGGGCTTCAGGTCTGGGCGCTCTTTATCGGCTGGGGGAGTTTTTATCATACGGGCGGCAAGACCGACGGCCTCACCAAATCGGCTGTGAACCATATCTGGGGCGCTCTTGTCGCGTCAGTGGCTTTGATCGTCGTCGGCACCGTCGCAGGCAGTGTCATCGTGACATCGGTTATCGTCGGGGTCTCGGTGGTCGTGCTTGTTCTCGGCGCGCATCTGCCGCTCTTGGCGACGATCCCCGCTGCGGTTTACGGCTATGCCTCGACGGCAGCCTTCGCCTTGCTCACAGGCGTTGCGATCGGCGAGCCTGCCGCGATGCTCAAAGCGGCGGGTATGGTCGTTCTCTCGCTCGTCATCGGCAATATCTTTGGGCTGGTCTCCGAGAAGGGCGCGGGCGCGCTCGTCAAATCGGACAGCTGATCAACATCCCGAGGGGCGGCGCGTTCGCCCCTCAGCTATCCGCGCCCGCGGTTTCAAGGAAGAGATGCAGCGAGATCGGGTTGATCGGTTTGTGCAGTAATCCCATGTCCCGCGCTTCGACCTGAGCAATCGCTTCGGGCGATCGATTGGCGGAAATGATCCGCGCGGGCACATGACCGATGAGATCATAAATCTTGCTCACCACATCGGTGCCGAGTTCGCCGTCATCAAGCTGGAGATCGACAAGCATCGCATCGGGGACAAGATCGATTTCCTCGAGAAGCTGTATCGCTTCGTCGCCCGAGGCCACATCGAGCACTTCGACATTCCATTTCTCCAGAAGGAGCGTCAAAGCACGACGCATATCGAGATCGTTCTCGATCAGAAGAACGACAAGCCCGTCGTGACGCCATTGGGCTTGGGGCGGAAGTGTGTCTTCTTCAGGGGGCGCCGCGCCCAGACGGTCGACCAAAGGCACGGTGACACGGAACACCGTCCCGACACCTTCTTCGGATTCAACGCTGAGTGGATGGCGCAAGAGAGCACAGGCACGATCCACGATCGCAAGCCCAAGGCCAAGACCCTCGGACGCGCTCGACCTTGCGTTCAAACGATGGAATTCGCGGAAAATTGCCTCGTGTTCGGCCTGCGGGATACCGGGTCCTGTGTCCCAGACCTCGATCCTCACAGAGCGGCGCATACGGCGCACACCGACAAGCACCCGTCCTGTTTCGGTGTAGCGGATCGCGTTCGAAATGAGGTTCTGAAGGATGCGGCGGATATAGGTTGCGTCCGAACGGATGCGCACGCGGCTAGGGATAACGCGCAGTGCCAGACCTTTGCGCTCGGCAAGAGGTTGGAATTCGTCGCGCAACTGGTGCAGCAGCGCGGCGAGATCGATGGTATGCATGTCCACCGCAGCACGGCCACTCTCGAGTTTGGAGATGTCGAGAAGGGCTTCGATGATGGATTGCACCGAGGAAAGCGCATTCTGGGCTTTGCCTACGATATCGCGGTGGCGCTGTTCGCCAAGCTCTTCTGCAATCGACGACAGATAGAGCGTCGCCGCAGAGAGCGGTTGGAGAAGATCGTGACTCGCTGCCGCGACAAAGCGAGAGCGTGACGACATGGCCCGTTCCGCCACGGCTAGAGCGTCCTCAAGTTCGAGCGTGCGTTCCGTCACCCTCTGTTCAAGCCGTTCGTTAGCCTCGCTCAGAGCAAGCGCCGCTTCGCGTTCGGGGGTGACGTCGGTGATCGAGACCACAAAGCCCTTGTCGGGCATCTCTTCGGCAAAAACATCGAAATACCGTCTTTCGCCGCGCCGGAATTCGAACCGAAGCGGCGGGCGGCGATCCGAGCGGTTGACCCAATCGAGAAAGCCTTGGCCTGAAAGATCGCTCACATAGGTGATCTGATTTTCAAAGAGTCGGAAAATGGTCTCGAAGTCGAGACCCGCGCGCATTTGGGTTAGCGGGATGGACAAGAGACTTGCCAGTCGTTGATTGAAGCCGACAAGCCGCCGCTCGTGGTCGAAAATGCCGACACCCTGATTGATATGTTCGAGCGTGGCTCGGATGAGACGGGCCTGATCGTCGATGATCTTACCGCGCTCCATCCGTTCCATGCGGATGATATCCGAAATATCGGTCTGCATGATGACGGTCTGCCCGCCCGGCATCCGGTGTTCGGACACCTGCACCCAGCGGTCCCAGATCATGCGCACGTTGAACATCACATGCTCTTCGGCATGATGGGTCATGCGCTTTTGAACCCAATCCTCGGGGCTTACGCCGTCGGGGAGGTGCAGATAGCGGCTCCTGCTGACGAGGCGGATATAGTCGTCAAAGGTCAAACCCGGTTTCAGCTCTTGCCGAATGTCGGGCATATGCATGCCGAAACGGCTGTTGCACAGGTTCAGGGCTCCATCCGCATCAAAGAGCGCGAAGCCTTCCTGGATGTTCTCGATGGCATTGGCCAGATCGAGACGCGCTTTCTCTGTTTCGCGGTTGGCCGAGGCAAGGCGGCTGTTCGAGACGTTCAGCAGATCGAGCGCATTCTCAAGATCGCGGGTGCGTTCGCGCACCTGTTCCTCAAGAAGAACGGCCCGCTGGAACTGGGTATAGGCCGCGCCGTGGTCATCGTTGATCTGTTCGATCCTGCGCATGAGCGCGCTACAGATCTCGAACAGTTTTTCATTCTGCCGTTCTATCGGGTCACTGGGGTTGATCAGCGTGCGTGCTGAAGGGATCACAGCCCGTCCTCCGGTGCAAAGATCGCGACACCCGTCATGGTCTGGTTGACATGCATGCCGTTGATCTGTTCGCCATATGTGCTGAAGCCGACGACTTTGTTGCGCGCAAGGATGTCCGAGATCGCGCCCGTGCGTTGTTTCTGTTCGGCCTCGAGACGGCGCAGAATACAGTCACAAGCGATGATGGCCTGAGGCGTGCGCCCCCGCGCGATCCGTGCAAGTTCGCGGTCGAGATGCACAGCCATATCCTCAGGCTCGGCAAGCGTCAGGACAAGTCCTTCGTCGATGGCCGAAAAGAACACGAGGTCCCCATTTTCAAGCACCCGTTGGATTGCCCGAACGTGATGGGTCCCGCCGAAGCGCACGACTACGGGATGCGCGGCGAAGGTAAAGGCAGAGAGTTGTTCGGGGTCCTTGCCAAGAATTCGGGCATATTCACGCGCGGCGGGTTCGGCATTGATGCGGCGCACGATCCGGCGGCGCGAATCCGCCTCGGTGACCACCATCCGCGTGTCTGTCGGTGTCAAATGATCGAGACTGAAGACATGGACAGGACAGTTCGTCCTGACAAAACAAAGCACTGCAGCGTGGGTATAGACCTGTCCGCCGACCGCGATATAAGTCTCTTGAAAGCGGTCTCCATCGCCTGCCGAGCCGCCAAAGAGCGGCACAGGCCCAAGACCCGAAACCACTGCTGCGACGACTTCGTCCTCTTTGATCGAAAGCCCGTCGATGGCGACAAAGGCGAATTCATGCTGCCATTCGGGCTCTTGGGCGTTCAGGTCGGTGCGGAGCCTGATCATGCTGCCCACGATTTCTTGGGGGTCGAGTTTTTCAAGATGATTGATGAGGATCGAGCCGACACAGAAATTCGCGCGCGGAAGGCCGATGGCGGCAATGGTGCCTTCGGTATATCCGTGCTCGCCAAGCTCGCCCGCCGTGGTGCATGCGATGACCCGTTCGGGGCCCCAAATCTCGACCGCTTGGGCGACGATCGTTCGGAATTTCGCATCGGGGCTCACATAAAGAACCACCAGCGCAAAGTCGATCTCGGGGCCGAGGGCCTTGGCGAGTTCGGCGACAGCATCGGGGTGCGTGCACTCGATATGAGCTGATCGGACGATGCCCGTCAGATGCGCCACCGCGTCAAGCGGTTGCCCGGTTCCTCCCATAGCCTCCTCCTAGGCTGACTTTGACCGGCACCATTGGTCAGACGCAATCGTATTGGTTACTGGCTGTCTTGCAAGACCGAAGCGAAACTGGCCTCCTTTGCAATCAGTACGGCTTGGGTGCGGCTTTGAACCCCCAGCTTTCGCATGATCGCGGTGACATGGGCTTTGACCGTCGTTTCAGCAATCGACAGATCATAAGCGATTTGCTTGTTCAACTTGCCTTCGCAGATGAGTTGTAGAATTTTTGCCTGTTGCCGTGTCAGCCGCGACATACGCGAGATGGCTTCGTCTTGGTCGGTGGCGGGGCTGCTGGCGTTATGATCGAGCGGCACGCCTTCGGGAACATAGCGCTCGCCGCGTGCAATGGCCTCAAAAGCGGCACGGAAGACTTCGCGCTGGCTGTGCTTGGGCACAAAACCCGATGCGCCTGCGCGGATCGTCGATGCGATCATGCGGTGATCGGCCATCGAGCTAACGACGACGATCGGAATTGGGGCCACGACCTTTTGCAGACGGATCAGCCCATCAAGCCCGTTCACATCGGGCAAATTCAGGTCAAGAACCACCACCTCAGGTCTCAGTCCCGCGCTGATCTTTTCGAGTGCCGCTTCGAGATGTTCGGCGGTTTCGACTTTTCGGATGCCCGCAACCGTTTGAAGCGTCATCGACAGGGCATCGAGAAAGAGCGGATGATCGTCAACAATCAGTGCGGTATTGAAAGTCATGGGCATGGTGTCTGCTTCGCAAGTGACAAGGTATGGTTTCATCCTACCCATAAGTCTCTATTCGGCAAACGACACTATGGTCTTAGCCCCGACATAAGAAAAGCGCGCCCGTTGGCGCGCTTTTCCCTTTGTTTCCAAGCGGTTTACTTGGCCAGTTTGAAGGTCCAGATCATACCGCCCTGATTTAGGTAGTTGACGCGGTTTGCAACTTCGCCGCCCCAGAGCGGAACAGCGCCGCCCCAGCCCGATGCAACCGAGACATACTGCTCGCCGTCCATTTCCCAAGTGATCGGCTGGCCAACGATGCCCGAGCCGGTCTGGAAGGACCAAAGCTTTTCACCGGTTTCGTCGTCGAGCGCGATGAATTCGCCTTCGGGGGTGCCAGTAAAGACAAGGCCGCCTGCCGTGGTCATAACGCCTGCCCAGAGCGGGGCGTCGTTCTTGTATTCCCACTTGATTTCACCCGAATCTGGGTCAATGGCCTTGAGCGAACCGATATAGTCCTCGAAGAGCGGCTTGATGGTGAAGCCCGATCCGAGATAAGCCGCGCCTTCGCGATAGGTTACAGGCTCGTTCCAGATGTCCATGCCCCATTCGTTCGACGGAACATAGAAGTTGCCCGTGCGCTGCGAATAGGCCATCGGCATCCAGTTTTTGCCGCCAAGGAACGACGGGATCGCAAAGACCATCTCGCCCTTGTCGCCGTCGGTCGCAGCCGAAGGATCGCCCGGACGGTTGTCTTCGTTATAGATCGGTCGGCCGTTTTCATCGATGCCCGAAGCCCAAGAGATGTCTTTGACGAAAGGCACCGCCGAGACGAACTTGCCGTCGGCGCGGTTCAGAACATAGAAGAATCCGTTCCGGTCAGCGGTTGCAAAGCGGTCGTTTCCCTCGCGGTCGGTAAAGGCCACCACTTCGTTCACACCGTCAAA
This sequence comes from Marivivens sp., assembly GCA_023255435.1. Taxonomy (GTDB): domain Bacteria; phylum Pseudomonadota; class Alphaproteobacteria; order Rhodobacterales; family Rhodobacteraceae; genus Marivivens. The sequence continues at coordinate 2,801 of JALRIK010000032.1, read as the reverse complement.
GTCCCAGCCTTCGCGCGGGGTGGTCTGGAAGTGCCATTTGATTTCGCCAGTTGCGGGGTCGATGCCCAGACGCGATGCGGCGTAGAGGTTGTCGCCCACGTTGCCTTCGGTCGGAGCGCCTGCGTTGCGCAAGTGCGAGTTCCACGGTGCAGGGTTGCCCGTGCCGAAGACCAGCGTGTCGGTGTCGGCGTCATAAGAGCCGCCAAGCCACGTCGCGCCGCCGCCTGTTTTCCACATATCGCCCGGCCAGGTCGCATTGAGTGTGCCCGTCATGGTCGATTCTTCGCCGTTGAGCGTGCCCATGTGGCCTTCGATCACGGGGCGTGTCCAAACGAGATCACCCGTTTCCGCGTTGCGGGCCTGAACCTCGCCGACGATGCCGAATTCACCGCCCGAGTTACCCGTGACGATCAGACCGTTCACGATCAGGGGCGCAGCGGTGTAGGAATATCCTGCACGGTAATCGGCGATTTTCTTGTTCCAGACCACGTCGCCCGTCTTGAGGTTCAGGGCCACCAGACGCGCATCGAGCGTGCCGAAGTAGATGTTGTCGCCATAGATCGCGGCACCGCGGTTGATCACGTCACAGCAGGGCAGGATGCCTTCGGGCAAACGCGCGTCGTATTGCCAGATCTCTTTGCCTGTTTTCACGTCAATCGCATAAAGACGCGAATAGGAGCCTGTCACATACATGATGCCGTCATAGACAAGCGGCTGGGTTTCCTGACCGCGCTGTTTTTCGCCGCCCATGGAAAAGGCCCAAGCGGGAACAAGGCTGCCGACGGTGTCTTTGTTGATGGCGTCAAGCGGAGAGAAGCGCTGCAGATTGCGCCCCATACCGTTGGTGACGACCTGCGACGTAATTGTCTGGTCGTTTGCGACGTCGGCTTCTGTCACCGCAGCTTGTGCAGTAGACAGAGCCATAAGGCTGACGGTTGCAGCCAGAATGAAGCGCTTCATTGGAATCCTCCCGTTGATTTTCGAAGTTCGGAGCCGCGCAAAAGGCCGAACCGAAACTGGGAAGAGTATGGATAACGACTTTGTGAGATGGGAATTGAACCTTGGTCGTAGCTGTGGTCGTAGATGCAGGCGCAGCATTTCTACGACCCACAACCAAAAGGTCGTATTTCGCGGCGCGGCCCGTTTTGCCAACCTGACGGGGAACTTTGGGAGGACTGAATGACTTATTTTCGGACGCTGCTTGCAGGGGCCGCAACGCTTGCGCTTACCGCCGGGATCGCTCTTGCAGAGACCCCCGTCATCAAAGCGGCTGTCTTGCAGTCGGGGACGGTGAACTGGGAACTCGACACGATCCTGAACCACGATTTCGACGGCGCGCACGGCTTCGAGCTCGAGGTCATGGGCGTGGCAGGGGGAGACGCGGCCCAGATCGCGCTTCTGGCAGGCGAAGTCGATACAATCGTATCGGATTGGCTCTGGGTGGCACGCCAACGCGCGAACGGCGAAGACTTTGTTTTTATCCCGTATTCCAAAGCTGTAGGCGGCGTTCTTGTCGCGGGCGACAGCACGGCGAAATCGCTTGCGGATCTTCGGGGCGGCAAAATCGGTATCGCGGGTGGTCCGCTGGACAAGAGCTGGCTTATCCTTCGCGCCTATGCGCAAAATCAGTCGGGTTTCGACCTCAAGGAAGAGACAGAGCAGGTCTTTGGTGCGCCGCCACTCATCGCTGAAACCGCGCTTGCGGGCGATGTCGACGGTGCGATCAACTTTTGGCATTTCGCTGCAAAAATGAAGGCAGCAGGCATGCGCGAGCTGGTCTCTGTGGACGAGGCTGCCCGCGCGCTGGGCCTTGATCCCGAAACGCCGCTTCTGGGCTATGTCGTCCGCGGCTCTATGGTCGCAGAACACCCCGAGCTTGTCGCCGCACTGGCCGAAGCGTCGCGAGATGCCAAGGCGCTTCTTGCCTCTGATCCCGCCGCGTGGGAGCCCCTTCGCGAACGCATGCGGGCAGGAAACGAGGCCGAGTTCGAAGAGCTCAAAGCAGGTTTTATCGCAGGTATTCCCGCCCAAGGCGCAGTGGATGTCGCGGCGGCTGCCAAAATGATGGCGGTGATGATAGACTTGGGCGGTGACGAACTCGTTGGGGATATGGACGCATTGCCTGACGGAGTGTTTTGGACAGGAAAATAATGCAAGCAATCGCCCAAGGGACGGCTCCGCTTTCTGCGAAAGAGCAAACTCCACTTCTCTCCCTTTCGCTCGAGTCCTTTGGCTTTGGCAGCGCTCCGATCCTCGGGGCGCTGTCTTTTGATATTGCAGAAGGCGAAAGCGTTGCACTGCGCGGGGAGAGCGGGATCGGCAAAACCACGCTTCTGCGACTGGTTGCGGGGCTTGAGGTCGCGCGAACGAGCCGACTGATCGTAAACGGCCGCATCGGGATGGTGTTTCAGGAGCCGCATCTGTTGCGTTGGCGTTCTGTCCTTGGGAACATCACATTGACCACGGGCGTCGATGACAGCCGCGCCTTGACGCTTCTGGACCAAGTCGGCCTCATCGGGAAAGAGGCGCTTTTTCCCGATCAGCTTTCATTGGGGCAGCAGCGCAGGCTTGCCATCGCCCGTGCCTTTGCGGTGGAACCAGACCTTTTGCTGCTGGACGAACCGTTTGTCTCGCTCGATGCGGAGCTTGCCGATCAGATGATGGGGCTTCTGGAAAGTCTGCGCGCGATCTATCGTCCAGCGCTGCTTTTGGTGACGCATGACGATGCCGAGGCCGAACGGCTGACCGAACGGGCCATCACACTTGGCGGGCATCCCGCGACCATCATTTCGGACGTTAAA